>JAAYFL010000028.1 GCA_012728235.1 Synergistaceae bacterium | reverse complement strand
GATATGTGTTAGTTGCGAACATTGGTGGCAAGATAAGCACAGGTTTTGAGGGACTTAGTCCTAGTGTAGCTGAGAAACTAACAAGCATGGCTGCAGCTTCTGGATTGAGAAACGCACCAATTACATTGAAAGACGCAACGCCTACAGATAAAGTAATAGCAAGAACCGTTTATATGGGGGTAAATTAATACTTTTATATATATATTATAAAGATAAAATAAAGTCTCTTATTTAGAGGCTTTATTTTTTTATAATTTTATAAAATTTTGTTATTACTTAACTTACATTTAAATAATATTAATAATATATATAAGTTGATAACATAATATAAATAAAAGGAAATTTTTCTCAGACTTTGTAAAAATAAAACTTGTTTTTATATTTCTAGAAAGATTTAAGAAAACTATATATAATTATGAGCATTTATCCTTGTGTTTACTTTGTTATTGCTACCTAAGAAATTAAAAATCGTTGCTAAAAACTTATATAGGCTATACAATCAACTAAACATCAAATATTAACAGTCATGAGGTATATTAGATGGCATTCTTGAAATTAAAGTTAAAGAGAAAATGCAAGGCCAGTTTATTTCTTGATGGAAATAAATTTCAATATCTTTCTCTTAGTGGTGGGTTTGGCAACTATACTATAGCAGATATGATATCGGAACAAATATCGCTTAAACACAATAATGAAAATAGCCCTCAATTAAACACAAAAGAGGGTTTAAATGAGTGTTTTTCTATTTTATCTTCTAGAGTAGCTGAAAAAGAAACACCCCTTTTTATCTCTCTGCCAATCTCAGACTCTTTGTTAAGAATAGTTGATTTGCCAGGAATAACAATTGAAGAAGCGAAACTTGCCTTTCGTTATGAATTTGAAAACTATTTCCCATTTCCTTTAGACGAAGGGATTTTTGATATAGCAATGATTGATTATCCACTTATAGATCAAGCCTCTGAAAAAAGATTTATGGTGGTTGCTACGCGATTATCATTAATAGATAATATTATGACAGCAGCTGCTAACAATGGTTTTATAGTATCAGGAATTATTCCATCTCAAATATCTATAGAAAAAGCGATGGACTCGATCCCTAACTTAAATGAAATGGCCGTTTATATTTATGCAGGGAGACTAAGATCTGTCATGATTTTATCCTGGAAGGGAAATGGTGTGTTTTATAGAAGTATTTCCATGGGATTTGATCAAGCACTTGAACATTTTGAAACTGCGAAAGATACAGAAGAAAAACATGATTTTATAGATGATAATTCCCAAACAATTGATTTTGTAAAGGAGATTCGCTTTTCTATGCAGTTTGCACTTTCACAAATAAGAGGTTTTAATCCTCAAGCTGTTTATCTTTCTGGCCCCGGTGCCAACTTATCAATGTTGACTTTGCTAACGGAAACTTTGGCAATAGAAGACATATCTATAATAGATCTTTTTAATATACATACGATAAGCGTAAACAATAGGGATATAACAGAAAATTGGGATATTCCTCTAGGTTCGGTCTTAAGGTGAGATTATGGTCGCTAAATTAGATTTGCGCATACCAGGAAAGGAGCTTAGAAGCAAAAGAGATTCCTCTTTCGTAGAACTTTTTCTTTTCTCCTTAACAATGTTGTATATTGTAACTTCTTTGCTAATAATATTTATAAGTTTATGGAGAATAACATCTCATGGTTTTAGACTTACAGAATTACAGGATGAATCTCGTGTCTTAAACAATAAAATTTTATTAATGGACAAGGAACTGTCCAGGCTAACTACAGCAAGCAGAGAAACGGAGATGAAATTAGACTATTTATTGGATGATACACCTATATTAGAGTTGATGTTTTACCTTCTTACATCACTCCCTGAAGGTATGTCTGTTGGAAGTGTGACTCTTACAAACAGAGATTTAAATATAATAGGGAAATCTTATAAAGAAGAAGCTGTCTTTGCACTTATTAATAGTCTCCCATCTTCAGGTATGATTGAAAAGATTGATTTGCCGCAGATTTCGCTTGCTTCTGATTCTATTTATACATATAAATTAAACTGTAAGATAAAACCTATATTAATGTTTAGGTCATCTAGTAGTTTAATAAATGATCAAATTCACCATGAGAAGGAACTAGAACAGTGATTTATTTTGGGTTAAGAAAAAATATGCGTAATAAAGTGATAATTGTTGGAGTGCTGTTTTTTGTGCTTTTGTTTGTTCAATTTATTTCTATAAAGTATTTAAAATCTAATTTGATTGAAGCACAATCTTTAGAGCAACAAAATAGGCTGTTAGCAAGCACACTCAATAGTAAGGCAGACTATGTTGCTTATTACAAGTCGGCTATAAAAACAAACGAAATAGAACTGCCCAGGCCTATTGATTCGCCTACTGCTTGTTATGAAATAATAGTAAAATTGTTGGGCACTCACGCGGTCGCGGGATCAGAAATAAAAAAAGATAGTGAAGATGGTGACAGCATATCTTTTAAAGTTGCAGGTACAACTGATTATTTAAATCTGATGCAATTATTCTTGTCTTTTAGGAAAAGTCCTTATATGTTTATATTAACAAACGTAAGCATATTACATGCAGGAAGTAATGATATTAATTTTACATTTACAATCCAAGCAAAAAAGAGAATTCTGACAACAATCCAGGAGAGATCTTAAATGAGTTTTTTAAAAAACGTTCTTGATAAAACAATTATTAAGTCCTTTAAGCTCCCTGATACGTTAGAAGAACGTAAAAAACTTTATATTTTTTTACTTACCTCAATCATCCTATTTATACTAGTTGTTCTGAGTATTATAAACTTTATTTGGCTAAATAAATCTGTAATAATTGACATCTCAAAAGAATTTACACAACAAGAGAACCTTAAAACACAAAATCAATCGGAGTCAATAAATGTTAAGATTGATGCATATAAGGAATACTTATCTGGAGGAACACGCTTGTTAGTGCTGTCTGAAACAATAGCGCGCTCTCCTTTATCAGATTTAGGTGATAGAGGATTATTGGGAAAAACATTATTAGTACCAGAATATCCCCCGAATATAAATATAAGAGCATTAGTCATAATGGATACTGGTGCTATTGTTGTACTAGACATAGAAGGAGAAGTCCCTGGAAAAATTTGTAAAATTGGAACAACATTTGGAGAGAATAAAGGAAAAATCACGGATATAGATAATAAAGGGGTGACTTGGACATGGCTAAAAACAAAACATCGTACAAATTTATAAAAGATCCTATTACATTATTCTTTTCCATTATAGTTGTTTTATTTTTATTAAATGCTACCGCATCTTTTGCAGTTACTACAGATGCCAAGCAAGGTGAGATAAAATCCTTAATTGAAGGTATAAGGGTTCGTCAATTTGGTGGCAACGAAGTTTTACTGGAAGTAAGAGGTAGTAAAATGTCCTTGCCCAAAGTTGCACCAAATACTTCACATGCAATTACATTAGAATGGTCTAACATAAAATTCCCTAATAGTACAGATCAAAAAGATTGGTGGAACGATTATGGTTGGGACATCATAAGAATCACGCCTGAAAAAACTAATAATTGGTGGCAAAGCTATGATTACCCTCTAATTCAGAGAATTCAAATTGAACCTAAAGACGATGTAGACTTGACATTGAATATTACAGGAGAAAAACCATTAAAAATAAAAAGCATAAGCGGTATGGCCGGTTCAGATCAAATTACAATAAGGCTTACTGTAGTTGAAGAAGTAAAAAGTGATTCAGCGTCATATAACCCTATTTTACAAAAAACAACAAAAGGTGTAATGGATCCCTTAGGGATGGATACTAAGGTGTCCTTAGAACTAAGAGATGTTTCTGCCCGAGAGGTTTTTAGAATGTTAGCAAAATTGCGCAACCTTAACCTCGTTCTAGACACGACGGTCCCAGATACTCCTATGACAATTTCTTTTAATCAGGCTAAATTTAGTGAAGTTTTTGCATATATGTTGCGAATGAACGATTTAACTTATTCAATAATGGGAGATACGTTAATTGTAGGTACAGTAGAAAGCATAGGGAAAACAATGGGGAAAAATAAAACTAAAGGATACAAGGTGGCTTTTGCTGACCTATCAAAATTACCACCCATCATTGTTGGACTGGTTCCTCTTTCTAAACCTCCGGTTGTTGATGAAAGGACTAGAACTCTTTATGTTACAGCGACCCCAGAGCAACATTCTGAAATAGAAGCGATTATGAACAAAGTAGATCATCCCGGCAAACAAGTAATGTTGCAGGCAAGATTGATAGAAGTTAATGACAATGCAGTACAAGACGTACAGGCATTTTTGTCCGGAGTTTATAAGGGTTGGCTTTTCTCATATGGGGGAAGTGGACTCGGATTGGATTATTTAAGCTCAAATTTAGAGAAAAAAAACATATTAACCTCTACAACATCCACGACAGCAAACAAAATCCCGTTTCCAGGAGAAACCGATCGTACCATCCCAGTAAATGCAGTAGATCGTGCTATGAACGCACTTGATGTTGGTTTGGCTGCAATGGAATCAGATAATAAGGGAAAGGTTTTGGCTAACCCTTCTGTAGTTGCACTTGATGGACGTAAGGCTTTAATAAAACTAACTCATAACTATCTTTATCAATCAGGCGTTGATGATGCTCGTAATCCTAAGTTTACAAAAGAGGAAACTGGTCCTACGCTTGAAATAACACCGACAGTCGGACGAGATGGATTTATTACATTAGACTTAAATATAGCTACAGGTGAAATCGTAGGTTTTAGAAAAACGGGCAACTCAGAAACCCCGGAAACAACAAAGCGTGAGGTAAATACTCAGATAAGAGTAAGAAACGGAGAATTATTTGTCATAGGTGGGCTTTTTCAAGAAACAAAGACTAAGGGAATTACAAGAGTTCCTGTGCTAAGCTCAATTCCTCTTTTAGGTGAATTATTTAAGGGAAGAAACGACAAGCATGTAAAAACGGAGATGGCTTTTATTGTTGTTCCTTACATATTAGATGTTCCAACAGGAGCTGCAGAAGTATATGATATGCCCTCAATGAGTCTAAGCCAGTAGATAGAAGATAGGAGAACAAACTTAAAATGAAGGACAGTTCAATGAAGGTAACACGCCTTGGCGAGCTTCTTATAAAAGATGAGTCTATCTCTCTAGATGAACTTCAGGAAGCCTTAAAAGAACAAGAAACATCACCTAAAAGGCTAGGAGAGATTCTTATAAAAAAAGGATATATCTCTGAACTGCGTCTAGCTGAGGCTTTATCTAATCAGCTAAATATACCATTAGTTTCTTTAGTAAGATTGTGTCCCACGCAGGATTTACTTTCATTGGTTCCTGAAAACGTGGCAAGACGCTTAAACGTAATACCAATTCAAAAGCCTGATTCAAAACATATTGTAATAGCGATGTCAGATCCAATGGATACACTTGCCATAGATGAAATACGTATGCTGACACAACTTGAAGTCATAGTACAAGTTGCTACGATTTCAGATATTCAAAAAGGATTGACTTCGTTTTATAAAATGCAAATGTGTGTGGAAGAAGCTTTAATTGATATACAGCGTCAAGATGATACGAGCGAGAAAATAGATGAACTAGGAAGTGTTTTAACAGAAGTAACACAGGAAACACCTTCTTTTTTTAGTACTGATGCACCAGTTGTAAAGCTTGTAAGTAGTATTCTTGAACAAGCAGTTAAGGAAAAAGCTTCGGATATTCATATAGAACCATCAGAGCGAAACACGCTAGTTCGTTTTAGAATAGACGGAACTATGTTTTCAAGTTTCGAGATACCTAAAAATTTACACCCACCCCTTGTCTCTCGCATAAAAATACTTTCGAATATGGATATATCAGAGAAAAGACGTCCACAGGATGGTAGGATATTAATAAAAGAAGGGGAGAAAAGGATAGATTTAAGAGTTTCCACTGTGCCTTCAATATTTGGAGAGAAAATAGTATTACGAATACTTGATCAAAGTAATGAAAATATAGGTATGGAGAAACTGGGATTTGAACCGGACTTAATAGAAAGGCTTAATAAAGTCATAACATCACCACATGGGATTTTTTTAATAACTGGACCAACTGGGAGTGGAAAATCTACAACATTATATTCGATACTGGAAATCATCAGCACACCATCAGTTAATGTTATTACTCTTGAAGACCCAGTTGAGTATACAATTCCAGGAATAACACAAATACAAGTTAACGAGAAAATAGATGTAACTTTTAGTAACACTTTAAGGTCTATACTTAGACAAGACCCAGATAAGCTTATGATAGGTGAGATTCGTGATACAGAAACTGCCCAACTGGCGGTAAGGGTTGCTTTAACAGGGCATTTTATTTTAAGTACCTTGCACACCAATGATGCACCTTCAGCAATTGACAGGCTTTTAGACATGGATATTCCAGCTTATCTTTTATCCTCTTCATTGCGTGGCGTTTTGGCTCAAAGATTGGTTAGAAAGCTATGTCCAAACTGTAAAGAAAAAGATGTTGTACCTCCAAAACTTGCAGAAGAGCTTGGAATTCCCAAAGACACAAAAATATATAACCCCGTTGGTTGTCCAGCTTGTCGATATACCGCTTACAGTGGAAGAACCGTTGTTTCTGAACTTATGATTGTAGATACAACATTGCGTGAAATGATAAATAATAATGAGTCAGTAGATAAAATAAGAGAATATGCTTGTAAAAAAGGAATGAAATTGTTGAAAGAATCTGCTTTAGAAAAAGTTTTAGACGGTGAAACTAGTATTGAAGAAATGTTAAGTATTACTATTGCAGATTAGGAGAATGTTTATGAATAGTGTTTTTTTAAGAAATCTTTTAATTGAAGGTGTAAAGAAGTCTGCTAGTGATATTCATTTAGGTGTGGGAACAAGACCAGCAATAAGAATTGATGGAGAACTCACTTGGTGCTTAAATTTTGATTTTCTTACTAACAAAGATATGGAATCTACTATAAAATCACTATTAGACGAAAAACAATTAAAAACATTCTATAAAGATAAAGAATTGGACTTTAGTTTCGCATTAGAATTAATAGAAAACAAGTATCAGAGGTTTAGGGGAAACTTTTTTTTGAAAAAGGGAATCCTGCCCTAGTTTTACGTATAATTCATAACGAAATTAAATCAATAGAAGACCTCCTTTTGCCTAAAGCAATATATGAAATTACGGAGAAAAACAGAGGTCTATTCTTAGTAACAGGTCCTACGGGATCAGGTAAATCTACAACACTTGCCGCAATGGTACAAAAATTAAATAAAACACGTTCTTTGCATATAATAACGATTGAAGATCCTATTGAGTTTTTATACACTTCTGAAAAATCCTTTGTTAGGCAGAGAGAAGTTGGTAGAGATACCAATAGTTTTGCTGAAGCAGTAGTAAGAGCTATGAGAGAAGATCCTGATGTCATTTTAATTGGAGAGTTAAGGGATTTTAAAACTATTTCTGCTGCTATAACCGCTGCAGAAACAGGACATCTTGTTTTGACAACACTACATACTCAAGATGCATCACAAAGCATCGACAGAATAATAGATGTGTTTCCTCCTTACCAACATCAACAAATAAGAGTCCAGCTTTCGTCAACTTTATTAGGAATATTGTCCCAACAACTTGTTCCTTTAGCTGCAGGTAAAGGCAGAATAGCAGCTACAGAGATGTTATTAACTAATAGTGCAATACGTAATCATATAAGAGAAACAAAAACTTCTCAGATAAAAAATACATTACAAACTGGACTTTCTCTTGGTATGCATACAATGGATCAAGACCTAGCGAGGATGGTTAATGAGAGGATTATCACTGAAGATGACGCAATAAAGCGTTGTTTTGATATTCAAGAGCTAAAAAGAAATATTTACTAAGAAGATGCACAAACATAAAGGGTATACTCTTATAGAATTTATTATATTATCTCCGATATTTTTGTTATATACAGCCTTAATTGCCTCTTCTTTTTCTCTAACAGCTAAACTTCAAGATCATATAGAGAATAAACTTGCTATTGAATTATTAAAACAGGAATGTTTAACAAGACTTTTATCTGGAACAAAACCAGAAAAGCTATCGAGTATAAATAAAAAGCATGTTATCAAAATTATAGGACTGGATGAAGGCGATTATAATATTGAATTCCATTTTGAAACTTATTTTGGCGAAGAAAAAGACAGTATTATTTGGGCAACGAAAGAGTAGGAATTTTGCTTTTACATTGGTAGATATATTAATTTCTATTTTTTTCTTCTTATTCTTGATACCTTTTTTCTTAACCCTTTTACAACAAACTGGAAATTACTTAATCAAACTTATAGATTATAGAGCAGCTTATAATAGGGCTTTTTCTGTTGTATCACTTTTACGTTATCCTATTTTTTACTGTGGGTTAGGAGTGCCGACAGATGTGGATGGGTATAAACAATCTTTTGGGAATAGTCGGTTTCAGCCCTTTAACTGGACAGGTCCCGTTAGTGTTGTGAAAAACCCTTTGGGGTTAGAAAATGCAGAATTACGAATTGTATTTGCTAAATGTGATTATAAAAAATTAAAATCAAACTTCAAATATAAGGAGCAAGGAAAGGTAATATCATTTACAAAAAAAATAGATAAAAATACTATTGTTGCATCAAATAGCGGTGCTCCAAACAACATAAAAAACTGTATAGTATTTAGAAGTTCTTTCCCTAATGCTAATCCTTTGGTCGTTCGATGGGTTAGTAGTGATAGGTATTTTCTTGAAGTAGAGAGTTATTTAAATGATGAATATTTCCAGCTTTATAAAAATGATAAAATGTACCTTTTATCGGCTTTAAAAGTTTTTTGTAAGAATGCCATTTTATATACAAATGATTATAAGATATCTGGTGATCAACCAAGAGTTGACGGGATACAGGACATAAGGTTTTATTTAGATAATAATAAAAATTTTATCACAATCTACATACTTTCGAGAGGGAAATTTCAATATAATGACTACAAAAAAATTATAGGAATTGAAAGGTGTTTTCCTGAATTAGAAAGTGAATGGAGTGTTATTAAATCAACTTATCAGCTTTATGTATATAAAACAGTTTGGAGGTTGCCCAATTGTCTTTCAGAAAATCTTTTGTTTGCAAAAGATTAGAAGGAATGATTTTAGTAACATCGATAATACTCTTATCGGTTGCTTTGGGAACAATGATACTGGCATTAACAGTAGTTAATAAGACGTTTGAAGGTCATTCGATTGTAATAAATTCTTTAACTAGAGAAAATATTGCAAAACAATCATTTGCAATTACTGAAAAATGGTTTTCGGATTCTATAAAAAACGGAGAAATACCCTTGTCTGGAAACGTAAATTGTGACAATGTGCCAAATATACATTCCGTTTTTCATACTCCATCTCATCTGTTAGAGCCTCTTTTTAAGGGAAACGATGTGAATGAGATAAAAGCATATGTGGTAGATGCTAATTACGCTACACAAACACCCGAAATCATTTTATCTGAAACAATTTTTATTGAGCCGCATACATTAGAATTGAATAATAAAAAATATGATGTTCGCCATTATTTTCTAAACGTTTTTGTCAAGCTGAATCAAGATGATAAAGTACAATTACAATTAAATAAAGAAGTTCTAGTTTTAACTAATGAGCTTAACCAAAATACTTTTATAAATTCTGCAAGTGAGAGACAATTAATAAAAACAAATAGCTAAAAAATTATTATTTTTATAAGGCTTCTAATGGAGATGTGCTACAACAAATATATTGTTGTATTTTGAAGATATAGGAGGGAATATGATGGCACAAGAAGTAGATACAAGTGATTTTCGCCCAGGATTAAAAATAAAATGGGATAATGGTATGTGGTTGATTGTAGAGTGTTCTCATCATAAAATGGGACGAGGTGGTGCTATTGTTAGAGGAAAGTTTCGTAACCTAGAGACAGGTTCCATTATAGAACAATCGTTTAAATCCGGGGAACGATTTGAGCGCATTATATTTGATGAAACGCCAGCTCAATATCAATACAAAGATGGAGATGACTATATATTTATGGATTTGCAATCATACGATCATGTTTCTCTATCGCCCGAGACTTTAGGAGATGCTATAAAATATCTTATAGATGATTTGGAAGTAAGCTTTGATTTATATGAAGGAAAAATTCTTGGAATTGAGCTTCCAACATCTGTAACTTTAAAAATTCAAGACACTCCACCTCCATTTAAGGGTGATACAGCTTCCGGAGGTGGTAAACCGGCCACTACGGAAACAGGACTCGTCGTAACAGTTCCTTTTTTTATTGAGACAGGGGAGTATATATTAGTTGATACAAGGACAGGCGAATATTTGGAAAGAGCAAAAAAATAACCTATTACTTCAATTATAGGTAATATGACAGGAGGGTTTAACATGTGTGCACGTGAAAAAATATCTTATTTAAAGGGTCTTATCGATGGACAAAATTTGGCAGATACTCCTGAAAGTCAGAAGTTTTATAAGGCTTTAGTCGATTCACTAGACTCGTTAGCAGAAGCTATTGAAGATCATGAAAACTTGCATCAAGACTTGAATGATTATTTAGAGCAGTTAGATGAAGATGTTTCGGAAATTGAAGATGAACTTGATCTCCTTTTAGAAGATGAGGATGATTACGATGAAGACGACGACGAATATGATTATGAAGAGTTTGATGAAGAGGAATATGCTTCTGTGAAATGTCCTTACTGTGAAGAAGGATTTTATTTCGAGCCAGCATTATATGAAGAAGATGAAGATTTAGTGTGCCCTCATTGCGGAAAGGGATTTAAGGTCCCCGAACCTAATTAATATATTATATATGTGTGTTTAAAAGTATTGGGGGTTCTCAAATGACTATGGCATCTAATAAGGATGAAATATTAAAAGATAATGAGCAACTTTTATTGGAAAGAAAAGAAGACGCTATTAGTCAACCGAATTATGAAGGGAACGTACGCGTTTCTGAAGATGTAATCGCTCATCTCGCTATGAACGCATTAAATACTGTAGAAGGTGTTTTCCCTTCTAATCCAGGGCTAATGGCGAACCTTCGACTAGGACGAAAGACCACAAATGGAATAAGGGTTACAATTTCAGAAGCTGATGTACCTGAAATTGTAATTGATGCGTATGTCTTAGTAAAATATGGATTACGCATACCCGATATATGTTGGGATCTTCAAGAGTCAATTAAAAGACAGGTTGAACAAACAACCGGTTATCAATTAAAAAGTGTAAATATATATGTACAGGGAATATCTTTTATAAATAAAAAAACTATCGAATCTGGGCTCTCGGATAAAGATTTTACACCTGTGCCCCTAAACGGAGAACTTTAACTTATAATCACTATTTGAGGTCGCTTCCAGTTTTGGGAATCGACCTCAAATATTAAGGAGTGTTACCTGTGTTTTTTTTCTGGCGTACAACAAAAAACGGAAAAATTTGGCTTGATAGTGATGGAATCAAGCAATTAATTAATAAAGAGTTGCCTAAGGATTCTTCTCTCCAAGAAATTTCATTTCTTGGAGAGAAGAATCTACTTAGTATTCATATCTCAAAGCCTGCCTCAGATTTAATAGATTTGCGGTCAAATTTTGAAAAAAAAATATCAGATATCTTTATCTCTTCTGGAATTGATGTTCAGATAAATTGGTTGGATATTTCTCCTCAAGATAACCCACATCTTACCCCGATTTGGGAACTTCCAATATTTTGGGGTGCTCTCTTAGCTGCTCTTACAGCTTTAGTAAATTTGGGAATTAAGGGGATTATAATGTCTTTTATTGCTCTTATAATAGGATACGCCACATCATGGCTATTACTAACCTCTGATGGACAAAAGTATCTTAGTAAAATTAAACAACGTATTTGGGGATGACGGATTGGAAAATAAAAACATATCAAAATTGCGTAGAAAATCTCGAGAAATAGCCTTACAATTGCTATATCAGCTTGATATTAGAAGCGAATTGGATGTCGAAATGGCAATTTCTCTTTATGAATCAACAGAATATTGGTTAGAAGATGAAGAAAATGTTTTTTTAAATGATAAAAATAGCAATAATGATATATCAGGGAAGTTATTCTCTACAGAGAGCGAAGAAGCAGAAGAGGTCTTTGCCTATGCTTTTAGTCTCGTTCGTGGCATATATAACAACATAGATGAAGTGTTCTCATTATTAAGAAATAATATCATAGGTTGGCGCCTAGAGCGTATGGTTACCGTAGACAAGGTCGCAATAATATTAGCTCTTTATGAGGGGCTTATTTCTAAAAGTGTTCCAATTGCCGTTGCGATTTCCGAAGCTGTTGAACTGTCAAAAATTTATGGAACATCAAATTCTGGACGATTCGTGAATGGCGTGTTGGGTCGTATCGTAAGGAAAGAAAAGACGGAGTAATTTATCAGTGAGTTCTTCTGTTAACAGCAAAGTCATTACAGTAGATGAAATGACAGGGATACTAAGGGATACAATATCCTCTGTAAGTGCCCTGCAAGATGTGAACGTTAGAGGAGAAATTCTTGGTTTTAAGCGCCATACGAGTGGACATACCTACTTTTCACTTCTCGGAAGTGAAACTCGGGTGTCTTGTGTTTTATTCCGCTCTAATGCTTCTTCCGTAATAACATGGCCCAAAGATGGAGATGAAGTACTTGTTAAAGGAAGAATTGACATATATGGAGCAAGGGGTTCCTACCAGATTTATGCCAATGTTGTTTTTCCCATTGGGGCAGGTGCAAAAGCTAGAGCAAAAGAGATGTTAAGAGTAAGGCTCGAGGAAGAAGGCATTTTTGATCCTCAAAAGAAATTGCTTATTCCTAAATATCCCGAAAAGCTAGCCATAATAACCTCTCTTTCCGGAGCTGCTCTACAAGATTTTTTAAAAATATCATCGATACGCTATCCAAATTCAGATCTTGTTATTATTCCAAGTCTTATGCAGGGAATTGATGCACAAGGTGAAATATTATCTGCTTTGAATAAGTGCCGTTTTATCCCAAATTTATCGTTAATCGTTCTTATTAGAGGTGGTGGAAGTAGGGACGACCTAGATGTTTTTGATAATGAAGATGTTGTTCGTGCAATATTTTATTCTCCAATTCCAGTAGTGACGGGTCTTGGACATCAGATAGACAACACCCTTTCTGACTTAGCTGCGGATTTATGTTCTCCAACACCTTCTAGTGTCGCTGAGCATATTTTCCCTGATACGAAGGAAATTCAGAAGTATTTACAAAACTATAAAGAAAGAATCTTTGTTTCAACGCAACAAAGAGTGAAACGCTTAGTAGATATTTTAATTTTTAGGGAAGAAAGTCTGATTATTAATTTGCAAAAAGGATATCTTGAGCCCGCTTTTGATAATTTAAAAAACAAATACATAAATTTTAAAGATCTAATTGTCTTTAAAATTCATAATTTTGAAACAAAATTAAAATCAATTGAAACTTTAATTAATTCATCTTCTCCTAGGAATATATTAAATAGAGGATATTCAATCTCCAAAGATAGTTTAGGAAATGTAATAAAAGATCCAAGTTTATTAAAAGTAGGAGACATTATATATATAGAATCACAAAACACCTTATTGGAAGCAACAATAAAAAAGATTATTTTAAAGACTAATAAACATAAAGGGGATTAAAATCCTATGATTCCAAGAGCTATTGAATGGATATCTAATAAACGAGTTTTACGTTTATTGGATCAAAGATGCCTACCATATGAAATAAAGTACATTGATTGTAATAAATATAGTGACGTCGTAACAGCAATAGAGAATATGACGGTAAGGGGAGCTCCTGCTATTGGCATAGCTGCGGCATATGGAGTACTTCTTTCCTCTTATACTAACAATAAGTCTTATATAGAAAATGCAATCTATAGCCTCTCGAAAACACGTCCAACCGCAGTTAACCTTCATTGGTCATTGGATCGAATGTCAAAAATATTCTATGAGAATCAAAATAACAAAAAAATTTATGAAATTTTTGAAAAAGAAGCGGATAAAATTTATAAAGAAGATATCGAAATTAATAAAACATTATCAAACTATGGTCAAGAACTTTTACCTCCTTGTGCTACGGTTATAACGCACTGTAATGCTGGTTCTTACGCTACAGCTGGATATGGGACTGCATTGGGAGTTATAAGAGCAGCAAAAGAAAATAACAAAACAATCTCC
Source organism: Synergistaceae bacterium (assembly GCA_012728235.1). Lineage (NCBI taxonomy): Bacteria > Thermotogati > Synergistota > Synergistia > Synergistales > Synergistaceae > Synergistaceae bacterium. The sequence goes on along the minus strand of JAAYFL010000028.1, from coordinate 101,688 downwards.
GTTTTTATAAGCGAGACTAGACCTAGGTTACAAGGAGGCCTTATTACCTCATTTGAATTATATGAAGAAGGATTTGATATTACTGTTATTTGTGACTCTATGGCGGCCTTTTTAATGTCTACTCAAAGAATTGATGCAGTCATTGTTGGTGCAGATAGAGTAGCATCTAATGGAGATGTGGCCAATAAAATTGGTACATACTCACTTGCAATAGTTGCCAAAGAACATAAAGTTCCATTTTATGTAGCTGCGCCTACAAGTACTTTTGATTTAAACTGCCCTGAAGGCAAATGTATCTCAATAGAATTACGTTCATCAGATGAGGTAAGAAAAATGAACAACAAAACAGTAATACCAGAAAGAATTCCAGTTTGGAACCCGTCTTTCGACATAACTCCAGCACATCTAATTACTAGCATTATAACGGAGAGAGGAGTTATATCTTCGCCATTTGAAGATAAAATTTATAACAACAAATAAAAACGGAGGTTACTGTAATGAAAAATGAATTTAATATAGCAGATATAACACTAGCAAAAGAAGGGCATATCAAGATAGATTGGGCTTGGGAGCATATGCCGGTACTCAAGTTATTAGCTGAAAAAAAACAGGAAGAAAAACCTCTTGCAGGAATTACAATTGGAGCTTGTCTTCATCTTGAAGCCAAAACGGCTTGTTTACTTAAAGTGCTTAATGAATTAGGTGCAACTGTTGTGGCAGCTGGTAGCAATCCTTTATCTACACAAGACCCTGTATGTGCAGCTCTAGTTGAATATGGCATTCACGTTTTTAGTAAACATAACATGACAACAGATGAGTACAATGAAAATTTACGAAATGTGTTGCTTTGGCATCCTAATATAATTATTGATGATGGGGCAGATGTCATTTCAATGATTATAAGAGAACATAAAGAGCTTATTCCTGAAATATTAGGAGGGTGTGAAGAAACTACAACAGGAATTAAGCGACTTAAAGCAATGGCAAGTGAAGGAGTATTGCCCTTTCCTATGTTGGCAGTAAATGACGCACGAAGTAAGCATTTATTTGATAATCGCTATGGCACAGGTCAATCTGTTTGGGATGCTATACTTCGAACTACAAATCTTATAGTTGCAGGTAAAATAGTAGTTGTTGTTGGTTATGGTTGGTGCGGGAAGGGTGTTTCACGTAGAGCATCAGGTTTAGGGGCACGTGTTGTTGTCGTTGAAATTGATCCACATAAAGCTTTAGAGGCTTTAATGGATGGATATGAGACAATGAACATGAATGACGCGTCACGACTTGGAGATATATTTATTACTGTTACCGGTAATATTAAAGTAATAAGAAAAGAACATTTTTTAAACATGAAGGATGGTGCTTTGCTCACAAATGCAGGACATTTTGATGTTGAAGTATGTATCCCAGACCTAAAAAAAATAGCAGCAAAAGTAAGAAAAACAAGAGATAATATAGAAACATATATTCTTGCGGATGGGAAGAATTTACATGTCTTGGGAGAGGGGCGTCTTGTAAATTTAGCTGCAGCTGACGGTCATCCTGTAGAAATTATGGACCTTAGCTTTGCAATGCAACTTTTGTCTGTTCTTTATATGTCTCAAAATAGATTATCTCCAGGATTACACCCTGTCCCTGAAGAACTAGACAAGGAAATAGCTTCTTTAAAACTTGAAACATTAGGAGTGGAAATTGAAAGAATGACACCAGAACAAGAAGAATATATAGCTAGTTGGAGAGAGTAATTATGTATAAAACCTATAAAAATATTATTGCATGGGATTCCTCTATGTCTAAAGCTTTGCCTTGTGATATTGTTACTGAAGGGAAAGTTATTAAAAACATTCTTCCTCCTAATACTGCAAATAGGAATGTAGTCTTTAACGGGAAGGGAACAACAGCAGTTATTCCAGGCTTTTCTAACGCTCATGGACATGCTGCAATGACACTCTTGAGAGGCGTCGCTGAAGAGCTGCCATTAATGGAATGGCTTGAAAAGAAAATATGGCCTCTTGAAAACAAATTGACCCCTGAACTTGTCAGAGCTGGAGCAGACCTTGCAATAATGGAGATGTTGGCAACAGGAACAACTAGTTTCGCAGATATGTATTTTTTTATGGACCAAGTTGCCGAAGCCGCTCTTGACGCGCAAATAAGATGCTGTCTTTCTCGTGGGATTGTAAATGACAATGATGGCAGTAAGTTAAAAGAGAATCTTAAGCTGGCAAGCGATTTTCATGGTAGAAATGAACTTTTAACAGTATGTTTGGGGCCACATGCACCATATACCGTCTCTATTCAATCTATGAAGAACATTGCTCGTGTTGCTAAAGAAACAAACTTAGGTGTGCAGTTACATTGGTTAGAAACTTCTACAGAATGGGATTTATCTGGCCTGAGAAATAAAACTACACCTGAAGATTATTTGATTGAAACGGGAATGATAGAGGTGCCGTCTCTTCTATTGTCACATGGAGTTTGGATTAAAGATACAGAAACTTCTTTTTACAATAAAGATAATATAACTATTGTACACAACCCGAAGAGCAACATGAAACTTGGTTCGGGTTTTGCTCCTCTTACAGAATTATTAGCAAATAAAGTGTCAGTAGCGCTTGGCACCGACGGTGCTGCAAGCAATAATAAATTAGATATATGGGAAGAAATAAGGTTTGCCGCTCTTATCCACAAAGGCAATAAACAAGATTCTACAACAGTAACTGCATCTGAGGTTCTGAAGATGGCAACAATTAATGGAGCTAAGGCTATGGGATTTAAAAACACTGGTTTGATCAAAGAAGGATACAATGCCGATATGATACTTATTGATCTTGATCAAGCACATTATGTTGGCTGGGATTTGGTAAATTTGCCTAACTTTATTGTATACGCAGGATCTTCAAAAGATATAAAGAAAACAATAGTTGCAGGCAATATACTTTATGATAAGGGAGTTTTTAAAACAATAGATAGGAATAAAACTTTAAAAAGAGCGATAAAGGCAAGAGAAAGCTTAATAAATAAATAATTTTATTGCGGGAGGCATATTATATGCAATATAGAAGTGGTAAGGAATTAAGAGAATTATTCCTTAGTTTTTTTGAAGAAAAGGGATGTACTCGTTTTAAAAGTTTTTCGTTAATACCTGAGGATCCAACTCTGTTATTTACTATAGCTGGTATGGTTCCCTTTAAACCTTATTTTTTAGGAATAAAAACACCGGAAGTAACAAGAGCTACTACATCTCAAAAATGTATTAGAACAAATGATATAGAAAATGTGGGACGCACTGCTCGACATCATACTTTTTTTGAAATGCTTGGAAATTTTAGTTTTGGCGATTATTTCAAGAAAGAGATTATCCCGTGGTCATGGGAATTTCTTACTGAAAGAATAGGTCTTGATCCGGATAAACTTTATGTAACTATTTATTTAGATGATGATGAGGCTTATGAAATTTGGAGCAAAGATGTAGGGATAGCGAATGACCGAATCGTACGTCTAGGTGATGATGATAATTTTTGGGCTGCTGGCCCAACAGGCCCCTGTGGACCATGCTCTGAAATAATGTACGACCAGGGTCCTGAATTTTCTTGTGGAAAACCGAATTGTTTCGTAGGCTGTGACTGTGACAGGTATCTTGAAGTTTGGAATTTGGTTTTTATGCAATATAATCGTGATGAAAATGGTAAGTTATCTTTATTACCTAAGAAAAACATAGATACAGGAATGGGGCTTGAAAGACTTGCCTCGATAGTACAAAAAACACGCAGTGACTTTGAAACTGATTTGTTTATAAATATTATTAATAAAACATGCGAATTAGCTAAGGTTAAATATGGTACAGATGCTAAAAAAGATTTATCTGTAAGAATAATATCGGATCATATACGAGCATCAGCTTTTATGATAGCTGATGGTGTGCTGCCAACTAATGATGGTCCGGGATATGTTCTAAGGAGATTGATAAGAAGAAGTGCAAGATATGGAAAGTTGCTTGGAATTCAAAGTCCTTTTTTATCAAAGTTACTACCCGCTGTAAGGGAGTCTGTGGGTAATGAATACGATGAACTCAATGAAAGATCTTCTGCCATAGAACAGATATTAACAGTTGAAGAAGAACGGTTTTCAAAAACACTTATACAAGGCAATGAACATCTTTATGACGAAATTAAAAAAATTGAGAATGAAGGCGGAAAAGTACTATCTGGAAAAGTGGCATTTACATTGTACGATACTTTTGGTTTCCCAATAGAATTAACGGCAGAAATATGTGATGAACACTTAATTATTGTTGATAAAAAAGAGTTTGATTGGGAAATGCAAAAACAACGCGATAGGGCGAGGGCTTCTAGCAAACAAGGCACTAACACAATCAACAAAACAATATATACAGAGTTAGAAAACAAACTAGGTGGTACAGATTTTGTTGGATATACAGAAACAAGCATAGAGAGCACAGTACTTGCAATTATAAGCGAAGGGGAGCTAAGAGAAACCATATCAACTGGGGAACCTGCCGAGCTTATACTATCAAAAACACCATTTTACGCAGAGGGTGGGGGGCAAATTGGTGATGCTGGCCTTATAGAAACAGCTTCCTTTACATTCGAAGTGTATGATACATACTATCCAGCACAAGATATGATCGTTCACAAAGGCTCGGTAAAAAGGGGTTTTATCAAGCCTAATATGAAGATTATGGCATCCGTAGATCTAGAAAGAAGAAATAGTATAAAGAGACATCACACTACAACACATCTTCTAAACGAGGCTCTTTGTAGAGTACTAGGAGAGCATGTCCGTCAAGCAGGTTCACTTGTAACTTCAACATTTTTACGATTTGATTTTAATCATTTTACTCCCATGTCAATAGAAGAAATAGACGAAGTAGAAAAAATTGTAAATAAACAGATTTTAAATAATTTACCTGTAAAAACCTCTCTTATGAGTTTTGAAGATGCAAAGAAAACAGGAGCCAAGGCACTATTCGATGAAAAATATGAAGAAGAGGTGCGAGTCCTTGAAATAGAGGGTTTCTCTCTAGAATTTTGTGGAGGAACACATGTAGGCAATACTGGTGAAATTGGCTTTTTTAAAATAATAAAAGAAGAAAGTATTGCTTCTGGCATTAGAAGGATTACAGCTGTTACAGGGCTATCTGCTTTAGAGTATATACAAAAAAGTCAATACACTCTTACTTCAATGCTAAGTATTCTAAACGAAGAGCCTGATACGGTAGTTAAGAGGTTAAAAATAATCCTTGATGAAAAAAAAGAGCTCGAAAAAAGAAATAAAGATTTGATGGTTAAAATTCTTACCATAGATATTGAAAATAAGGTAAAACCAATAACAACAGAAAAAGAAGTTGATTTAATAATAGAAAGGTATACAAATCTAACTCCAGATTTACTCCGTCAAATAGGAGATTCCATCAGGAGAAAATTTCAAACAGCCATGATTGTCCTTTTTGCTACAGGAGATGGTGGAGAAGTCTTTATGATATCAATGGCAACAGAAAATGCCGTAAAAAAGGGTGCACACGCAGGAACTTTCTTAAAAAAAATAGCTCAGAACATGGGAGGAAAAGGAGGAGGCAACCCTGCACTTGCACAAGGTGGAACAAAGAATGTTCAAAGCTTAGATAAATTTTTATCAGAAATTCCTTCTATTTTTAAAGATCAAATGACAGGTGAGGCATAGCTATTGAAACGGGTTGTTGCACTTGATGTTGGAAGCGTAAGAATAGGCGTTGCAGTAAGTGACCCTTTGGGGATTTTTGCACAAGGGATAGCCGTCTTATCTGCCCAGGGAAACTGGTTAAGTGAATTAAAAAAAATAATAGATAAATATAATAACCCAAAGCTTGTAATTGGTTTGCCTAAAAGAACGGATGGGAAAGAAGGACCGGAAGCTAAAAAAATGAGAGAGTGGGCCAGTCAGATAAAAGAAGAATTTCCCGATATTGAAATTGAATTTATTGATGAACGTTACACTACATCCATTGCACAGAGAACGCTTTTAGAAGCAAATGTTTCTAGATATTCTAGAAAACAAAAAATAGATAAAATCGCAGCAACATTAATATTACAAAGCTATTTAGACAGAATGAGGTAGTATTTATTGAGTTTATCTGAAGACATAAAAATAACTCCGATGTTAAAGCAGTATATATATTGGAAAAAAAAATACCCTGATTGCCTTCTTTTTTTCCGCGTAGGAGATTTTTATGAACTATTTTTTGATGACGCACGTACTGCATCTGCTGAATTAGATATAGTATTAACTACTCGATCAAAAGACCAAAAAAATGCTATTCCAATGGCAGGCGTTCCGTATCACGCTGTAGATTCTTATTTAAGCAAGCTTGTATCCGCTGGTTACAGAGTAGCTATTTGCGAGCAAATGACCGAGCCAGATGGAAAAACGATTGTTAAAAGAAGTGTTACTAGAGTTGTGACTCCTGGCACTTGGATTCCTGAGAATGCAGACAATGATGCAAGAATAATTGCATGTTATTTTTTAGAAAGTAAAATATTAATGGCATTTTTGGAATCAGGAAGTGGTGTGCTTAAAGCCGGAACATTTCAAGAAGATCAAGCTTTCTCTCTTTTATCTTCCTTTGCTCCTAATGAAATTGTTATATCTAAAAGCCAAAAAGAACGCTCATCTATATTCTTAAAGGATTATGAAAAAATTAGTGTTGTTGAACGTGACAAATCGGAATTTACAGAAAGAAATTCTGCCTCATGGTTATGTCGCAAATTGAATATTACAACAGTAAATTCAATGGGATTTGATGATTTTGACCCTGTTATTGGTGTAGTTTATGCTGCTATTCGCTATCTTGAAGAAACGCAATTTGCACAAGCTAATCATATTTCTGCGATTATTCCTATCCACCCAAATGAAAATTTAATTTTGGACAGGGCAACTCAAATCAATCTCGAGCTTATTGATAGTAATAATATATCTTTATATTCAACACTCAATAAGTGTAAAACGCCTATGGGTAATAGGAAACTAAAAGAATGGATTTTAGCACCACTTCAAGATATAGAACTAATTAAATTTAGGCAAGATTCTATTGATAGTTTAATAAATAACCATGATTTAAGAGAAAAAATTAAAAACATTCTTCCTAAATGTAGGGATATGGCCAAATCCCTAGGTAGATTAACCTTAAACCTTGGTTCTCCATCTGATTTACTCGCTATTAAACAAACTCTTCAAGCTGTTCCAATAATAAAAAATTTAATCAATTCATCTGATGTGTTATCTAAGTGGGGCCCCTTCTCGGATTTATCAAATATATCCCAATTATTAAATGAAGCATTATCTGATAGTGTCCCACGTTTTGTCCGTGATGGCGGAACAATAAGAACTGGATATAACAAAGAACTTGATAAATGGAGAGAGCGTATGAATGACTCGAGTTCTTGGCTTGCTAAATTTGAAGAAGAAGAAAGGGAAAAAACTGGTATTAAAACACTAAAAACAGGTGTAAATAGAATTTTTGGTTATTTTATAGAAATACCTAAAGGCAGCGTCGAGAAAGCACCCTTGCGTTACATAAGAAAACAGACTCTTGTCTCTGCTGAACGTTACATTACAGAAGAACTTAAGATATTTGAAAAAGAAGTTTTTATGGCAGAAGAAGAAATGATTCTGATTGAAGAAAAAGTCTACATTGATTTAATAGATAAAGTTATGGAAAATACTAAAGCAATACAAGAAATTTCAGATTTTATAGCGACTATAGATGTGCTTATCTCTTTAGCAGATATAGCTTTTGAAAGAGGATATACTTGCCCAGTAATCGATTTAAGTAGAGATTTTTTAATAAAAGACGCGAGACATCCTGTAATAGAAGTTGCTCTCGGTTCTGAGCCTTTTACACCAAACGATTATAATTTTAGTCCTGATTCAGATCAAAGAATCGCAATTATTACTGGCCCTAACATGGCTGGTAAATCTACGTATTTGAGAACAGCAGCCCTAATCGCTATAATGGCACATATGGGATCTTTTATTCCTGCAGAATCCGCAAAAATAGGCTTAATAGATCGCGTATTTACCCGCATAGGAGCCAAGGATGAGCTGTCTAGAGGACAGAGCACGTTTATGGTCGAAATGGTGGAAACAGCTAATATTATAAGGTTTGCGTCTGAAAGAAGTTTAGTTATTTTAGATGAAGTTGGTAGGGGAACGTCAACTTATGACGGATTAAGTATAGCGTGGTCAATAATTGAGTATTTACACAGCCAAGAAAGTCGTCAAGCACGAGTGTTGTTTGCCACACACTATCACGAGCTAACCCAATTGCCAAAAATCTTGCCAGGAACAGTAAATCTTAGCATGGCAGTAGAGGAGACTTGTGGCGGCATTACTTTTTTGTATAAAGTTATTTCTTCTCCATCAGATAAATCTTATGGCATTGAGGTTGCGAAGCTAGCAGGAATACCATTAACAGTTTTAAGACGTTCAGAAGAGTTATTAAAACAGTTTGAAACAAAAAAAATAGAAAAGGAATATGATGTCCCAAACAAAAAAAATCAGATGACACTTTTTGACATAAAAAAAGACATAATTCTTGAAGAAATATGTGCAATTAATCCGGATTCAATAACTCCATTGGAAGCCCTTGATTTTTTGTATAAACTTAAAGAAAAAACTAAGGATGCGTTAACTGATGACAATTAAAAAACTTGATTTAGAAATTTCAACGAAAATTGCTGCTGGAGAAGTTATAGAACGTCCTTCTTCAGTAGCAAAGGAATTGATAGAAAATTCTATAGATGCTTCTGCAACAGAAATTATAATACGACTTGAGCAAGGTGGAAAAAACTCTTTTGTAATAGAGGACGACGGAGTAGGAATACTTTTTGAAGAGCTACCGCTTGCATTGGAACGTTATGCAACAAGCAAAATTGAGAAATTGGATGATCTAGAAAACATATCGACATTGGGCTACAGAGGTGAAGCTTTAGCAAGCATTGCAAGTGTAAGTCGCATGGAAATAAGATCTAGAAAGGCGAATATAGATGAGGGAGGAGTAATAAGAACTGAAGCTGGAAAAGTTATACTTCACTCTTTAATTCCTTGTAAGCCTGGCACACGAATACAAGTGGATGATCTTTTTTTTAACCTTCCTGTACGACGAAAATTTTTAAAATCAGCATCAGCTGAATTACGTAGGGTTATCCAAACAGTAAATGACTATGCGCTAATACATCCCGAAAAAACTTTTAGAATATATTCAGATAATAAAATTATATTAGAACACATACCAGTTAAAGACACTCTTCTTGCCTTAAGAAAAAGATGGGGGGATGACACTCAAATATATAGCTCTAAAGCCCAACTTAATATGGTAGAAGTTAAAGCCTGGTGGAATCCAATACCTGATAGCAGAAGAGTGATAATTTCTCTTTTTGTAAATAAACGCAAGGTACAAGATGTGACCGTCAGAGCTGCTATTTGTTCGGGAGACTCAGTGGCTTATGGAGAGTGGTTAGTTTTAATTGATATCCCACCTACAGAGATAGATGTTAATGTGCATCCAACAAAAGAAGAAGTACGCTTTCGCAATACACAGGAGATTTTTAAAGCTGTTCACTCTTGTACAAAAAATATATTTCTAGATCGATATTCTATGGATAAGGACATTAAGTTAATAAAACCAATAAGCATTGAAGGGCTGTCAACTAATTACGATAGATTTGCATCAAACTTCAACACAAATACCTCTTTTTTTACATCTGATATTAACAGCGAAATTCAACCAAGCAGCGTATACACGCAAAAATCATATTCATCACAGATACAATTAAACAAATCAAATGACACCTCTTCCTATTGGTCTTTTACAGCAGACAAAAACTATATAGGGCAGACAGCAAGAGGTTTTCTTCTTTTTGATTTTCCTGGAGCACTCGCTATTATAGATCCACATGCAGCTCATGAAAAAATATTGTACGAAGAAATTGTAAGTAATTTTAATGAGACCATTGAGATACAAAAACTAACTATACCTCAAGATATTCCCGAAGCATTACTGCCCGAAATTACATCAAGAACAAACGAATTGTTATTATATGGTTTTGAAATAAGTAAGAATAAATTAGTAGGGGTACCTTTGATACGTGGCAAAGGACATATCGCACCTATTGAAATGTTGCGTTCTGTGCTAAAGGGGATTGATCTTGAATGTGCACCGGAGAAAAGAGACATGGAAGTTTGGTGGAGAATGGCACGCTTAGCATGTAGGGATGCGGTCAAGTTAGGACAAGTATTTACTAGAGAAGAAGCCTTATCTCTTTTAGAACAACTTGGAAGTATTAAAGATCCTTTTTCTTGTCCTCATGGAAGGCCTTCAATAATAATTTTTGAAAATAAAAAGATAGAAGGCTGGTTTAATAGATGAAAAACAAGAAAAAACTTATTGCGATTATAGGACCTACAGCTGTTGGTAAAACACAAATTAGCTTAGAGCTTGCCAAGCGAATAAATGCTGAAGTTATTTCTGTTGATTCAAGGCAAGTTTACCGCTATTTGAACATTGGTACAGATAAAGTAGATCAAGGCATTAGAAGAGAAATACCTCATCATCTGATAGATATAGTTGATCCAGATCAAGTATATTCAGCTGCAGACTTTTCTAGAGATGCAACTGACGCAATAAAAAGAATAAGCAAAAGAAAAAAAACTCCATTACTTGTAGGCGGAACACCCTTTTACTACAAAGCTCTCACAGGTGCCTTATCAAAAGATTTGCCAAAGGATTTAACAGTAAGAAAAGAGCTTGAAGAGGAAATAGACTCTAAGGGTTTGTTTTCTTTATATACAGAATTAAAAAAAATTGACACTGCATTGGCGGCTAGGATTCATCCAAACGACACGACGAGAATAATGAGAGGTCTCGAAATTTATAGAATAACTAATAAAAGTGCTTCTTGGTGGTATAAAAATCAAAAAAAAACAGATTCTCTTTATGATATTTTATATATAGGTTTAATTCGTTCTAGAAAAATTTTATACAAAAATATTGAACAGCGAGTAAAAATACAGTTTGCAAGCGGATATCCAGAAGAAGTTAAATGGTTATTAAATAATGGATATTCACCTAAATTATCAGCATTACAAGGTTTTGGGTATAGAGAGTTAATAAATTTTTTTAATAGTCATTGTTCTTTTTCAGAAGCAATTTATGACGATATAAAACATACAAAAACTTTCTCCCGCAAGCAAATGACATGGTTTAAACATTTTGAACCCATACATTGGTTCGATTTAGATACTAGCACAACTACTAAAACGCTTGATGATATTTTAAATAAAACGAAAGAACATATAGGTCAATGAGGATTATTAAATTATGAAAATTTATATTGCAAATCCCACTGGGCTTTGCTTTGGAGTTAAAAGAGCGATTTCAACACTAGAAGATGAACTCAATAAAACAGATAGAGTATATTCTTTAGGTAGTCCTATTCATAATGAACAGGAAATTAAACGCTTAAATAAACTTGGATTAATAGTTGTGAACGATCCTAAAGACATACCATATGGTGCTGTTGCCTTTATTCGTGCTCATGGTGTGACACCTGAAATTTATAACACAATTAAACAACGTAGTTCATTTTTAGTAGATGGAACATGCCCGTTTGTAAAAACTGCTCAAGAAAGAGCAAGAACTCTTTCCAAGGAAGGATATATAGTGGTAATATTAGGTGATGCTGATCACCCAGAAGTTAAAGCAATAGTTGGCTATGTAGAAGGTAAAGCTATTGTAATTTCTGATTCTGATAAGATACCCAAGTATTTAACTGGGAAAAAATGTGGAATATTGAGTCAAACTACTCAAAGAGTATCCTCTTTTGTTTCTCTGGTTGCATCCTTTATTTCTATATCTCCTGAAATAAAGGTATATAATACAATTTGTAAAGCAACGCTAGAACGTCAAGAATCAGTTTCCCGTTTAGCTTCAAAAGTAGACGGAATGCTCGTTCTTGGTGGCCGTGACAGTGCTAACACCCGTAAACTTGTGGAAATTACAGATGATGCGGGAGTACCAACAAAATGGATAGAACATGCGGGTGAGCTTGATAAGGAGTGGTTGCTAAAAAAGGAAAGCATTGGCATTGCAGCCGGCGGCAGTACGCCTGATTGGCTGATAAAAGAATTGATACAAAAATTAAACAAGATGTAAGCAGGAGGATGTTGGGTATGGTTGACGAGCTTCTTAACAGAGAAGGTGCAGAAACACCGGTAAAAGAAGAAACGATGGAAGAAATAATGCAGCAGTACGACGTTATGGGAGATTTTCACCGTGGAAAAGTTGTAGATGGTACTATAGTTGACACACGTGAAGATGGCTGGTTGGTAGATGTAGGTTATAAATGCGAGGGGCTTCTTGCACGTAAAGAATGGACACATAGAGTTCTTGTTGAAGACATTCAAGAGCCACAGAACGGAACGAAGGTAAGAGTTCAGATAACGAATATCTCGCAGGGTGAAGAGGCTCAACTAACTCTTAGCAGGTGGCGTTCTGAATTTGATGTACGCTGGGATAAACTTGAATTAGAAGCTACTCAAAATGATTTACTGAAAGTCACCGGGTTACGAAAAGTAAAGGGTGGACTAATTGTAAATAGTTATGGTATTGAAGGATTTATTCCCATTTCTCACCTAGCAGAAGAAGGTCGCGGAGTAAATCCGGGTAAACTAATTGGACAGGAGTTTTCTGCAAAACTTATTGAAAAAGACCGCCGTAAACGTCGTCTTGTATTTTCCCGTCGTACGATTGTTGAAGAAGAAATGGCAGAAATACGCAACTCATTTTATGAGCAGGTAGCTGTCGGTGATGTTTTAGAAGGAGATGTAAGCAGCATTACTTCATTCGGTGTTTTTGTAAACCTTGGTGCAATGGAAGGGCTTGTCCATTTAAGTGAATTGTCTTGGCAACGCAATATAAAACCAAAAGAAATCGTGTCTAAAGGAGAAAATGTTAAAGTTAAAGTAATAGGAATTGATAAAGAGAAAAATAGAATCTCTTTAAGCATAAAACAAACTACAACAGATCCATGGAGTACAGTTTCAGAGCGTTGGACAGAAGGTAAAACAGCCAAAGGGACAGTCACTAACCTAACAGATTTTGGTGCTTTTGTGGAAATTGAACCAGGCATAGAAGGTCTTATCCATATTGGAAACTTAAGCTGGACTAGAATCAAACACCCTAAAGAAATACTAAAAAAAGGACAAGAGATAGAAGTATGTATTTTAGAAACGGATACGGAACGTAACCGTATAAGCCTTGGATATAAACAGCTTAATGATCCATGGAAAAATATCGAAACTAAATATCAAAAAGGCAAAGATGTTTTAGTAAAAGTAGCTAGACTCGCCGATTTTGCTGCCTTTGTGGAATTAGAAGAGGGATTAGAAGGTTTAATACATATCTCTCAAATTTCCCAAGAAAAAATTAAGCATCCTCAAGATGTTCTCACCGAAGGACAAGAAATCTCTGCTAGAATAATAGATATTAATCCTTCGGAACGTCGTATTCGTCTTACTTTACTTCCTGTTTCTTTAAATGAAACCAAGAAAAGTTCTCAGGAGGTAGCTGCTAAAAAAACTCAGGTTAATACTACAAGAGGACGACGTTCTGTAACAAACAAAAATAAACTTACCAATAATAATCTCCCACAAGAAGAAGTCAATGTTACTATTGGTGAGTTATTAAAACAACCAGAATAAGAATACCAAAAATATGTAATAAACTTTACCCCCACATCCAGTATGGAGATGGGGGTTTTCTGTTACAATTATGTATATAGATAATATTTATTTTAACGTAAAATATTATGTGAGGTGAAAAAATGTCTATAAAAAAAATACTGACATATCCAAATAAGATATTAAGGGAAAAGAACGAAATTGTTGAGAAGTTTGATGAAGAATTAAAGTCAGATTTAGCTGATATGTGGGATACGATGTATGCTAATGAAGGTATAGGATTAGCAGGACCACAGATAGGTATTACTAAAATGATAGCTGTTATTGATTATGAAGGACAAAAATATACGCTTATAAATCCAATAATACTTGAGAAAAAAGGTATGTGTACTTACGAAGAGGGATGCCTTAGTTTCCCAGGTATATACACAGAGGTAAATTCTCCTGAAAAAATAAAAATACGCTATCAAGATGAAAATGCTTTTGTCCATACACAAGAGATTGAAGGTTTTTTAGCCTGTGTTTTCTCTCATGAACTTGACCACCTTTCTGGAAGGTTACTGATTGACAGAGTTTCTCCTCTTAAACGACAGTTTATAAAAAAAAGAATAGCAAAAAACATACAGAAAGAATTGTAGCAATGAAATTGGGATTTTGTGGGTCAGGTTTTTTCGCTGCTGAATGTCTAAAACACATAACACAATACATTAAACCGCAGTGGGTGATAACCAACACACCACAGAAAGCTGGGAGAAGTCTAAAACTTTGTGTTACTCCTGTACAAAAAACGGCAGAAAAACTTGATATACCATTTAAAACAACCAACGTAATATCAGAAGATAATAAACTCATTAACTGGATAGATGAGAATAGTCCTGATGTTATTTTAGTTATTGATTTTGGGCAAATGATAAAAGAACCCTTGCTATCATTACCAAAATTTGGTTGTTTAAATATACACCCATCAAAATTGCCCTCTTATAGAGGATCCTCTCCGCTTCAGCGTGCAATTGTAGATGGCCTAAAAACCACAGCTGTTACAGTATTTAAACTTGATGAAGGTATGGATACTGGGCCAATTCTAGTACAAAAAGAAATGGAAATATCCATAAAAGATGATTATTACTCATTATTAAAAAAGAGTTCATTATTAGGTTCTCATGCATTAATTGAACATATAATAAAAATAACACCTGAGCACTGGATTTTTACAGAGCAATCTGAAAATGATATATCTTTTGCACCAAAAATTAAAAAAAGTGAAGGAATACTATCTTGGGATGAAAAAGCATCTTTTTTATACAATAAAATTAGAGCATTTAAGCATTTTCCAGGAACATTTTGTTTTATAGATGGTAAAAGACTGGCTATTAAAGAAGCAGAAATTGTAAAAAAAAGTGGTCCTTCTTCTTCAATAATTGGTTTTGAAAGTGGTATGCCTATAGTGGCGTGTTTAGAAGATGCATTAAAATTAATTACGGTGCAACAGGAAGGTAAAAGAGAGCAAAAAGCAAGTGAATGGGTTAGAGGCAGTAGAATGCAAATAGGAGATAAATTTAATTAGCATTATTAGGAGCGAAGAAAATGCAGTATGATAATAAAAATATAGACTTAATTTCTTCAGACTATCTTTATAAAGGTAAAGTACTAAATTTACGTATCGATAAAATCCGAACAACACTTAAAAAAAATATTGTAAGAGAAATTGCAGAACATTCTCCTGCTGTGGCAGTTGTTGTTTTGAACCCAAAAAATCAAATCTGTCTCGTCTCCCAATATAGACATGCAATAAATGCAAAAACACTAGAAATTCCAGCCGGATTAGTAGATGAAGGGGAGTCTCCTTTAGAAGCTGCGAAGAGAGAGCTTTTTGAAGAAACTGGTATAAAAGCAATTAATATTGAAAAGGTTTTATCTTTTTATACGTCACCTGGGTTCTCTACAGAATTAATCCATTTATATTACGTTTCAGACTATAAGGCTACCATTTCACAAAATAAAGATGATGCAGAAAACATCTCTGTTTTTTGGTACTCAATTCATGATGTTTTAGAAAAAATCAAAATGGGAAGCATAAAAGACGCTAAAACAATATTGGCTTGTTATTGGTATGTTCAAAAAAGGAGATAACATGTCACGACCTCAAGAAAAAGATAAAAAATTTTTACTTATACTAAGTAGATTTGAAGATTATATGCTTTTGGAGAGAGCTTCTTCACAAAACACGTTAAAAGCGTATTCCTCGGACCTAAAAGCGTGGTATTGCTATTGTAAGAAAAATGAAATTCCTCCCCTTAATCTTACCGGAGACAGTATTTCTCGTTTTTTAACTGAACAATCTATAACTGGCAAAAGTAGAAACACCGTACAAAGGAATGCTGCCGTTTTAAGTTCTTTTAGTCGGTTTCTTGCATATGATGGATATTCAGAGATACAGCCACTTTTGGATCCTTTGCCAAAGAGAAGTGTTGCAATACCTCAAATTATGACTGAGGGTGAAATACAAAGAATAATAAACGTCTGTGAAGATGGAACTTTATTAGGAGCAAGAGATAGGGCCGTTATTGAATTGGCTTATGGAGTTGGTCTTAGAGCTTCAGAGTTATGCAATATAAAATTAAGAGATATAGATGACCACAATGGACTTATATATACCAGAGGTAAAGGAGATAAAGAGAGGGCCGTTCCATATGTTGGTGGGGTGAGAAAGGTTACTGAGAGATATATAAAAGAGGTACGACCTTCTTTGAACAAATTAGAATTAGAATGGCTGTTTCTTTCACGTACAGGAAAACAAATGCGCAGAGAATTTTTATGGCATATCCTCCAAAAAAGAGGCAAAGCAGCCAATATTTCTTCTTCTCGACTTTATCCTCACATTTTGAGACATACCTTTGCGACCCATTTGCTAAGAAATGGCATGAACCAAAGAACTTTGCAAGAAATATTAGGACATACATCAATATTAACCACGGAGAAATATACTCACTTAGATACTGAGATTCACGACTTCTATGATAAATATCACCCAAGATCGTAGTTTATAACTATCTATCTTATGGCTTATTTTCGAAAATGGAGGACAAATAATGCTTGTGTACGATAAAATATTTAAAACTTCTGAATATTTAAAAAATAAGATTGTAAAACCTCCCCAAATTTGTATAGTTTTGGGTTCTGGTCTTGGTGCTTTAGCTGATAATATAGAAAATAAACAAACCATGTCTTATTCTGATATCCCGAATTGGCCCCTTTCAACTGTTTCTGGACATAATGGGCGTCTCATTTTTGGAATGTTACAAGGACATAATGTTGTTGTAATGCAAGGTCGAGTACATTATTATGAGGGGTATAACATGGAAGAAGTTACCTTTCCTATTAGAGTTCTAGGGGTGCTTGGAATTAAGGTACTGGTCCTTACCAATGCTTCCGGTGGTATAAGTCCCGACTTGAAACCGGGCGATATTGTTGCTATTCAAGACCACATTAATTTTATGGGGACAAATCCTCTGATCGGGAAGAATCTTGATGAATTTGGCACACGCTTCCCAGATATGACTCATCCATATGATAAAAAATTATTAGAAATTTTAAAAAACATAGCTAAAAAGAAAAAAAATGAATTAAAAACAGGTACTTATATGGCATTCTCAGGGCCATCCTTTGAAACTCCTGCCGAAATAAATATGGCTCGTTTACTAGGAGCCGATATTGTTGGAATGTCTACTGTGCCAGAAGTGATTATTGCTAATCATATGGGAATACGCGTTTGTGGTTTATCATGTGTCTCCAATGCAGCAGCTGGAATAACAGGAGAAAAATTAACTCATCAAGAAGTAATGGATAATATGAAAGAAACTTCATATTCTTTAAATACTATCATATCTGCATTACTCAAAGAACTTGTTTTATGATGATTATTAATCCTATTAAAATTATAGAAAAAAAACGTGATGGAGGAACTCATACAAGAGCAGAGATAGAGTATCTCGTAAAATCAATCATGAGTGCCGAGTTTGCTGATTATCAACTTTCGGCATGGTTAATGGCAGTATATTTAAATGGTTTAACGGAAGATGAAACAATTTTTTTAACAGAAGCACTTGCTTTTTCTGGCGAAGTATTTAAATACTCAGATGATATTAAAATAGTCGATAAACACAGTACCGGTGGTGTTGGAGATAAAACTTCCCTTATTTTAGTACCACTTGTAGCCTCTTGTGGGGGAAAGGTTTCTAAATTAAGTGGCTCTGGTCTTGGTTATACTGGCGGGACTGTTGATAAATTGGAATCTATTACCAATATGAAACTGAACCTTTCTCAGAAAGACTTTAAACGTCAAGTCGAAGAACTTGGTTGTGCTATATCAGGACACTCAACGACATTAGCTCCGGCTGAAGGGATACTCTATAAATTACGAGATGTCACTGGAACGGTACCATCTATACCTCTAATAACTAGTAGTATAATTAGTAAAAAAATAGCGGGAGGTGCCATGGGGTTTGTCTTTGATGTAAAATTTGGATCTGGAGCTTTTATGCAAAACAAAAAAGATGCACAAAAACTAGCCAAAAACTTAGTAGCTACATCTCAAAAAATGGGGAAAAAATGTACCGCACTAATTACCAATATGAATCAACCTTTAGGTGAGTTTGTTGGTAATTCTGCCGAAATCTATGAGGCAATTAAAGTCCTTAGTGGAGAAGGACCAAAAGATACGAAAGAAATATGCCTTGCTCTTGGAGCGAATATGCTTAAAATAGCAGATGTATGTGAAACCGTTACTGAAGGCTATAGTTTATGTGAAGAAGCATTAAATAATGGAAAAGCTTTACTAAAGTTTAGAGATCTTATCAAGGCTCAGGGAGGTGATGCAAGTATAGTCACCAATCCGAATTCAATTTTTCCGCTAACCAAATATAAACATGAAATTAAGTCCAATAGAGATGGGTTTATTTCAAAACTAGATGCTCAACTCATAGGCGAAGCACTTAGATCTCTTGGTGGAGGACGCATGAAGAAAGAAGATTCTATAGATTCATCAGTAGCTATTAGGCTCATGCGTAAAATTGGCTGCCCAATTTTCAAAAACGATACGGTTCTTGAAGTGTATTACAATAATGAAAAACAAATAAAAAGTGTTATGCCTTATTTGCCCTCATGCTTCGAAATATCCCCAAAAACATCAGATTTTATCTTAATAGCAGATTGTATCTCATAGACTGTTGTTTTTCTTTCTTTAATCTGTTATCCTTCTATCCAGATTGATAAAAATCGTAGAATCAATTTATGGAGGCGAGTTTCAGCTGGTGCTGGACACGGACTTCAAATCCGATGGGGGTTGGTAATTCCAGTCTCGGTGTGTTCGATTCGCACACGCCTCCGCCATAAAAATTAAAAACTCAAGAGTTTTTAATTATATGTAATTCGGCCACAATTGTTGTGTTATGACAGAAAGTCATAACACTTTTTTTATGATATATCACATTACAATTAGATTTACACTAATATTTAAAAACCTAAAATGTGTTATTATTGTAGCCTGTAAGGAAGTGATATTTTGTTTATAACACTTGAAGGTATTGATGGCTCAGGCAAAACAACTCAAGCTAAGCTCCTTTCGGATTGGCTTAAAGAAAAATACTCAAATAAAGAGATCTTATTAACTTATGAACCCGGAGGATGGGATAATGGTAGCATTCTTCGAGAAATGGTTATTTGTGGCGCTTTACAACATCCTTGGAGCGAGGCTTATCTTTTTATGTTAGATAGATGTGAACATATAGCAAAAATAATTCAGCCCGCTCTCGATAAAAATACGATAGTTATTTGTGAACGATACCATGATTCAACTTTAGCTTATCAAGTTTGGGGAAGAGGACTTCCGCTAAAAGTA
This sequence comes from Synergistaceae bacterium, assembly GCA_012728235.1. Taxonomy (NCBI): domain Bacteria; kingdom Thermotogati; phylum Synergistota; class Synergistia; order Synergistales; family Synergistaceae; species Synergistaceae bacterium. The sequence goes on along the minus strand of JAAYFL010000028.1, from coordinate 82,055 downwards.
TTGAATTCATTGGCCGTTGAATCGGGTTTCCCAGTTCCTGATATAACCCTATTTCTCGATCTTAATCCAGATATAAGTGAACAGAGAGTCTCAAACAGAGGACAGCTCGACGCTTTTGAGTCTGAGGGAGAAGAGTTCATGAAGAGGGTAAGAGAAGGATACGTCTCTTTGGCAAAAAGTGATTTTTCTAGATGGATAACGATAGACGCGTCTTTGGGCAATAGTGATGCTATATTTAAAAAAGTAATATATTCGTTAAATCAAAGAGGGTATTTTATTGATTAATGATTTTGAATTCGCTTTAGAAAAGTCTGCAGGGTGGCGAATGGTTGCAGATTCTATAAACAATGATAGGTGTCCTCAAACATTGGCTGTTATTGTTCCATCATCAATGCAGGTATTGTTTGTTCGTAAATTTGCAGGACTTCTTTTAACAAATGACAAAAGCTTAAATGATATTGAACATCCAGATTTAATAAATGCAGGAACAACTTTTTCTCCTCCTTCAATTGAGGAGTGTAGAACGTTAAGGTCCGAATTAGCATTGTTCCCTATAGAGGCTAAATACAGACTAGCCGTAATATGGGAAGCAAATAAATTGTCAAAAGAGGCCTCTAATAGTCTTTTAAAATTAACGGAAGAACCGCCCAAACATGGATATATATTGTTAGTATCAGAAGAGGACAATTTTATTCCAACAATAAAAAGCAGAGTTACACTGATACATATTGACTTCCCAAGTGATATAGTTTTAACAAGTCGACTTCCTGGCACAACTGAAGATTTTATTCATTGGATTAAGTTATCCAAGAAAAAAAACAATGAGGAATTGTATTTGGAAATTGAAGGCTGGATAAATGATTTATTAAATAAGAAACTTTTTTTTGAAGCAGAAAAACTTGAATCAATATTAAAAATAATAAGGCATAAACGGCTGTCAGTATCTATGACACAAGATATAATATATGGCAGCCTCAAGGAGGGAGTTTCAACTGAACAAGCATTTAGCAGTTTATGGGAAACCTAGATACCTGGGTTTTATAGAGTATGAAAAAGAAATAGAAAAGGGCACATCCGTTGTAACCGAATCATATAGAGGTGAAGAAATTGCCCTAATAGTTGGTTCTATAACAAACCAACAAGAAGCAAAATACAGGCTTTTAAGAAATGCTTCAGAGCATGGAGATTCATCGAATAAAACAACTGAACCTGTCGTAACAGACTTAAAGTTCCTAAGAAATGCTACAGACGAAGAAATTGAAACAGCAAAGTCATATAGAAAAGATGAAAAAGAAATTCTTAAAAAAGCAATAGATATCGCTCTTCCACACAATCTTGACATGAAACTTATTGATGTTGAGTTTTTATTAAATAAACGTAAATTATTTTTCTATTTTTCATCTGAACAGAGAATTGATTTTAGAGCTTATGTTCGTGATTTAGCAAGAGAATTTAAAACGCGAATTTAGTTTCGACAGATTGGAGTAAGGGATGAAGCTAAAGTTATAGGAGGAATAGGGCCATGTGGTCAATCTTGCTGCTGTAGTTATTGGCTAAATCAGTTTGCACCAATTTGCATAAAAATGGTGAAAGAACAAAACTTGGCTTTAAATCCGGCTAAAATATCTGGTATCTGTGGGCGACTGATGTGTTGCATGAGTTTTGAACATGATGTTTATCACGAAATATGGAAAAAATTACCAAACCCTGGCAGTAAAATTAAAACGCCAACTGGTAATGTTGTAATAACCGGGATTGAATTACATAAAGAAAATGTTCGTTCTTTTGTGCCTGGAAAAGGGGAAATTAAAGTTCCCATTAGTAAGTTTGAAGAATTTAAATCTACCCTATTATCTGGAGAAGAGTGGATTGTTGACGAGTATTCAGAAAATTTAACAAATCTTTCTGAGAAACCAGTTGTCGATTTTAATTTGCTTATTGGAGAAAATTCAGACAACAACAGTAATAAGCCTTTAAATTTTAAAGAAAGAGCTGCTTCCAGTGCAAATAAAAGAAAAAAACATCGCTTAAAAAATATTATAAAACCTGTTGCGAATAAAATAAGTGATAATGTTTCCCCAAATAGCACAAGCGATGAAACAGCAACAGAAGCACCAACAAAAATGAATCCCAAATATACGAAATTTAAAAAAAATAGAAGTAAGAGAAAAATTAATAAAAAAAATAGAAAAAACATAAATAAACAGGAAAATAAAATATGAAACTTTTTTCAGATCTATCAAAAAAGCTTTTAAAAACTAGAAATAAGTGGTCATTAAGCATTGCAAACTTATTTTCTGAGGACCCAGTAACAGATGAATTTTGGCTAGAGCTTGAAGAAGAAATGATAATTGGTGACGTAGGAATAGATTTAACTGAATCCTTAATAAACAAACTTAAGTATATTGTAATTGAACGTAAGATTTCCAAAACATCTGAACTAAAGAAACATTTTAAAGAGCTACTTATTAATTTACTTGATGCAATACCAAGGATGGGAGAACCTCTAATACTTAATTCACACCCTGCCTTTGTAATTTTTATTGGAGTAAATGGTAGCGGTAAAACAACGACTATAGGGAAATTAGCTGCTCAATTAAAAAATGAAGGACACAAGGTGATGTTGGTAGCAGCAGACACCTTTAGAGCTGCTGCCATCGACCAATTAAAAGCATGGGCCTCTAAAGTATCTATCAGGCTGGTTGCTCAAAAACAAGATAGTGACCCAGCTGCTGTTGTATACGATGCTGTTATGTCTTCAAAGGCGTCTAAAGACGACATAGTTCTTGTTGACACGGCAGGGAGGTTACACACCAAATTAAATTTAATGGAAGAACTAGCTAAGATTTATCGTGTAATACAGAGAGAAGCTCCCGGAGAACCATCTGAAGTTTTCCTTGTACTTGATGCTGTAACAGGACAAAATGGTTTTTTGCAAGCTGAAACCTTCAACAAGGTTATACCAATTACAGGTGTTGTGCTTACAAAATATGATAATTCTTCAAAAGGTGGGGTTGTCCTTTCAATAGCTGACAAATTAAAGTTGCCAATCAGATACGTAGGATTAGGAGAGAACATTGAAGATTTACAACTTTTTAATTCCAGAGTTTTTGTTGAAACTCTCTTAGATGCGAATAATACATAGTGTTATGATATATGATACTGAAAAAAGACACCCCAGAGATCCTTTGGTAAAAAAAATTATAGCTATTCTAATCCCTAGAGGCAATCAGAATAATTATAATAAGGTTTATAACATTCTAGAATACGTGTGGGGGGCTCCAGAAAGAATTAGCCCCAAATTTCCTTTTGATTGGACAAATTACTATAGCGAAATATCTCCAAATTTAGATAGAATCTTTTTTTCATATGCGGGGCTATACCCAATGTCTAAATTAGTAGAGTGGAAGTTAAAAGCCCGTGAGATAGAAAATATGACTGGAACTTCTAGAACAGTAAATATTGATCCTGGAACATTGGATGGTGCAAGGTTGATTCTCGCGTCAACAAAAGGACAGGCACATAGAATTTATTTAAACAATGGTATTTTTGCAGAAGTAACTCTTTGTAAAAGAAAGGGAAAGTGGACAAGCTTCTTTTATACATTCCCTGATTTTAAAAGTGGAGCCTATGATAACTGGTTGGATACTGTTAGGTCCGATTGGAAAAAGGAGCATTATTTAATTCAAAATAAAAAATAATATTTATAAATTAGTTTTTGGAGGATTGAAATGATACCACGTTATGAAAGCAAAAAAATAAAAGAAATATGGTCTGATAAAAATAGATTTCAGAGATGGTTAGATGTTGAACTAGCAACCTGTAAAGCATGGAATGAAGTAGGGGTAATACCAGATGAAGACATGAATAATATCTCTAAAAAAGCCACTTTTGATATAGATAAAATTAACGAGATAGAAACTATAACACAACATGACATGATAGCCTTTAATTCTAATGTTGCAGATTCAATTGGCCCGTCGGGACGTTACATTCATCTAGGACTAACAAGCAGTGACGTAATTGACACTGCTGCCTCTCTTTTACTTTCTGAAAGCTTGAATGTTATTATTGAGGAATTAAATATATTAAAGAAAACTATAGGTAAAAAAGCGTCAAAATATGCATATACACCATGTGCCGGAAGAACTCATGGGATCCATGCCGAACCCACTACATTTGGACTAAAACTATTAAATCATTATGCTGAAATCGAACGAGATATAGAAAGGCTTAATCAAGCAAAAAATAGTATTTCTTTTGGCAAGCTTTCTGGTGCAGTAGGAACGTATGCAAACTGCCCACCTTATATAGAAACTAGGGTTTGTGAGCTCTTGGGACTTAAGGCTGATCCTGTCGCAACACAGGTTATACAAAGAGATAGACATGCTAGAATAGTATCAGATATTGCAATTTGTGGAGCATCAATAGAAAGGCTTGCCCTTGAAATTAGGCATCTACAGCGCACCGAAGTTTTAGAGGCTCTAGAACCATTTAAAAAAGGACAAAAAGGTTCCTCAGCAATGCCACATAAAAAGAATCCGATTCTTTGTGAGCGTTTATGTGGAATGTCTAGACTTTTACGCAGTTATACGGGGCCTGCAATAGAAAATATATCTCTTTGGCACGATAGAGATATAAGTCATTCATCTGTAGAACGCGTAATATGGCCAGATATGTTTCATCTAATCTATTATATGATTTCTACTATTACCAATATCATAAGTGGTCTTCAAATAAATGAAGGTAAAATGGAAGAAAATATAAATTTAACAAATGGACTTTTATTTTCCGGCCGCGTTTTGCTGGCTTTAGTTGAAAAAGAGGGTTTAAGTAGAGAAGATGCTTATGCAATTGTTCAAAGTAATGCTATGACATCGTGGAATAATAATACTTCATTCTTGGATCTTCTTAAATCAGATAAAAGGATAAAAAAATTAAACAAAGATGAACTAGAATCATTATTTGAATTAAATTACTATTTTAAACATATAGAAGAAATATTTTCTCGTTTTCCTGAATTAGATAAATTGGAACAAATAAATTAGAAGTCATGGAGGGATTTATATGTCTACACCTGACAAAAACATTATTCTTGAAATTGTAAGAGCAACAGAAGCTGCAGCAATAGCTGCGGGATTGTGGATTGGTAGGGGGGATAAAAATAAAGCGGACGAAGCTGCGGTGAATGCGATGCGCAGAGTCCTAGGTGAAGTAAAGATGGCTGGACGCGTAGTCATAGGCGAGGGAGAGAAAGATGAAGCTCCAATGCTATTTAACGGAGAAAAGCTTGGGAATAGCGACTCTCCTAAGGTTGATATTGCTGTAGACCCTATCGATGGAACAAGACTTACAGCTATGGGATTGGCAAATGCAGTAAGTGTTATTGCGTTTTCTGAGCACAACACTATGTATAATCCACAACATATCTTTTATATGAACAAGATAGCAACCGGACCGCTTTCAGCTAATGCTATAGACATAGAAGCCTCGCCTTCATATAACGTTAAAGCCGTCGCAAAATCGCTTAAAAAATCTCCAGAAGACATAACAGTAATGGTATTAGATAGGCCAAGACATGAAGAACTAATTAAAGAGATCCGCTCTCTTAATGCTAGAGTACGTCTTATACCTGATGGGGATGTTGCAGGTGCACTTGCAACGTGTATCCCTAATTCAGGAGTAGACTTGCTTATGGGGATTGGCGGATCTCCCGAAGCAGTTATTACAGCTTGTGCAATAAAATGCGTAGGAGGAAACATGCAATGTAAATTATGGCCTAGAGATGATAAAGAGCGAGAATTATGCGAAGAAAAAGATATGGATGTAACAAAAGTTTTAAATCTAGACGACCTTGTTGCATGTGACAATGTCTTTTTCGCAGCAACAGGCGTTACTGACGGAGATTGGTTAAAAGGTGTTAAGTACTCAGAAAGTTCTATAAATACCTCATCTTTGGTAATGCATTCTAAGAGTGGTACTATTCGCTATATTAACTCAATTCATAGCACAAACGAATTAAAAAAATAAAAATGGGTTTAAGATTTATTGAATATTAGCAAAACAATCTAAACGACTGAGTGCTATAAAATAATGAAAAACTCAGTCGTTTTATCTTTTTTATTTTAATCTAGTTTTTTCCACCTTGTCCCTTGTGGAGTGTCCTCAATGCTTATCCCCTTAGATAATAAAATTTCTCTTATTTCGTCCGATTTAATAAAGTCTTTTGATTTTCTTGCCAAATTTCTTTCCTCAATAAGAGTAGAAATCTCGCTTTCTAAGCTATCAGAATTTTCCTCATTAAACAGACCCAATACATCATTAGCCATATCGAAAAAGTCTTTGGCTTTATTGAGAGCAATTAAATCAAAGGTTGAGCTTCTGGAAAGATGTGTGTTTACAGCTCTTACAGCTTCAAATACACTCCCTAATGCTCCTGCTGTATTAAAGTCGTCATTCATTGATTCAATAAAACCTATATTGGCAGATTCAATTTCATCTATAAGAGTTTTATTGTTTATACTATTTTTTGTGCTATCAATTGCAAAAAGAATGTCTTTATAACAACCAACTATTCTATTAAGGGCTTTCTGTGCTTGTTTTAATCCCTCAGAAGAAAAATTAATTGGGGAGCGATAATGTGCACTTAACAGAAAAAAGCGTATATTTAATGGGTTCGTTTTTTCTCTTATGTCGCGTATAGTTTTAAAATTACCGAGTGATTTTGACATTTTTTCGCTATCTATCATTATATATGCGTTGTGAATCCAATACCTTACAAACTGTTTCCCAGAAAAACACTCTGACTGAGCGATCTCATTTTCATGATGTGGGAAAATTAAGTCACTTCCACCGCCATGTATATCTATAGTTTCACCTAAATATTTTGTAGACATAGCACTACATTCAATATGCCAACCTGGTCGCCCCTTTCCCCATGGGCTATCCCAATTAGGTTCACCTTCTTTGCTCGCTTTCCACAGTGCAAAATCAAGTGGTGCTTTCTTTTTCTCATCTAAATCTATTCTTACTCCGGTCTGCAATTCATCCAAACTTTGTCTGGAAAGCATGCCATATTGATCAAAACTTGAAACATCGAAATAAACATTCCCATTGATTTCGTATGCATGACCCTTTTGTATCAGTTTACTTGTAATTTCTATAATTTCATTTATTTCGTGTGTTGCTCTGGGATATATTGAAGCTCTTTTTATTCCAAGAGCATCAGCATCCTTGTAATATTCCTCGATAAAACGTTCAGCTAATTCTGAGACTGTAATTCCCATATCATTGGCTCTTTTTATCATTTTATCGTCTATATCAGTGAAATTTTGAACATATGTAACATTATAACCAGACTTTTCAAGATATCGTCTAAATACATCAAATAATACAAAAGGTCTAGCATTGCCTATATGAAAATAGTCATAAACAGTCGGACCACAAACATAGAATTTAACTTCTCCTTGCTTAATCGGAACAAATTGCTCTTTTTTTCTAGTTAAATCGTTATATAATACAAGAGTCATTGTGAGACCTCCAAAATTTTAATTTATCTTATTCTACACTATGGCGACGTAATATAAAATAAAATTGTCTATAAGAATAAAGAAGGAGAATTTTGTTGAAAAAAAAAGAGCTATTAACACTGGTTGGAAATTTTCCTGATAAACCCGGGGTCTATTTAATGTCTGATGATAAAAATAACGTCATATATATAGGAAAAGCTAAATCTCTAAAAAAGCGAGTCTCTTCTTACTTCAGACAAGGCAGTTTTTCATCGCCTAGACTAAAAAAACTTGTTGATAGTATTAACGATATATCTATTATAAGAACAGAAAGCGAAATTGAAGCACTAATACTTGAAAACAGGCTGATTAAGCAATATCAACCTTTTTTTAATGTTGACTTAAAAATGAATGAAAGATATGCATATATAAAATTAACGTCAGAGAAATTTCCACGGCTACAAATAACAAGAGTAAGACAAAAAGATAATGCTGTGTATATTGGGCCATTCGTTAGAGTTGCAGAAGTTCGGGAACTTCTGAGATTAGTAGAACGATATTTGCCTTTACGAACATGTAATTTTGACATAATAAAACAAAATAGAGAGAGACCTTGTATTAGATATTCTCTTGGACGCTGCTTAGCCCCTTGTTGCTCGTACTGTACGGAATCCGAATATAGGGATAGGGTCGCAAATGTTTTGTTACTTGTACAAGGACAAGCAATGGAATTAGTAGAAAAATTTCGTAAAGAAATGGATAAGTCCGCAAAAAAAATGGACTTCGAAAACGCTGCTCGTTTGCGAGATACAATAAGAGCAATTTGGCGAGTTACGAGACAGCGAAACAGTATACCAGAAATATCAAATGGTATGGAAAATAATTTTAAGACTCTAAGCGCATTACAAAAAATATTAAATTTGCCTACTATTCCATGGCGAATAGATGGTTTTGATGTTTCTCATACAGGTGGGGATTATCCAGTTGGGGTAGTTGTAGTTTTTGAACAAGGATATCCCAATATATCTCTATATCGAAAGTTTAATATTAAAAACGTTGAACAAATTGACGATTTTCGCTCTATTAGTGAAACCCTTACAAGGCGTTATAAAAGATGCATTGAGGGAGAAGAACCACTGCCTCAGCTCATTATAATTGATGGTGGAGCAATACAACTTAAATTTGCTACAGAAACTCTAAAAAACCTTAAATTGACTACAGTACCAGTAATATCAATCGCAGAAAAAAACGAAGAAGTTTACTTATCTTACAAAAAGGCACCTATGATTCTTCAGCGTTCTGACCCTGTCTTAAGGTTACTTCAATATGTCAGAGATGAAGCTCATAGGTTTGCATTATCATCTCATAAAAAAAGACGCAATAAAACGTATAGAAGAAGTATACTTGAAGATATTCCCGGTATTGGCAGAGCAAAGGCTGCACGATTAATTACACAATTTGGTAGCACAAAAGCTCTAATAAACATTTCCGAAAATAAACTTGCCAACACCCCAGGCATAGGATTAACTCTTGCAAAACGTATCAAAAACACTATAAAAGCAGAAATGCAAGGAGAACAGGATGGCGTCGTTTAAACAAAAAGAAATAGATGAATTTTATATGAAGATTGCTATTGATTTAGCAAATATAGGAACAAGCACAACCAGTCCTAATCCTAAAGTTGGCTGTGTCATAGTACGCGATGGAAAAATAATAGGACAAGGGTCACATCTTATTTTTGGTGAAGCACATGCAGAAGTAAATGCATTAATAAACGCAAAAAACGATATAAAAAATTCTACAGTATATATAACCTTAGAACCCTGTTCACACCAGGGCAAAACACCTGCATGTGCTAAAATGCTTATAGAGAAAAATGTATCTAGGGTTGTTGTTGGCATGATAGACCCTAACCCTATGGTTAATACACAAGGATTAAAAATGTTACAAAAAAAGGGCATTGATGTTACAACTGGTATTTTAGAAAAAGAGTGTCGTTGGCTGAACAGAGGCTTCCTTCGTTCAATTAAACTTAAAAGACCTTGGGTAACAATTAAAGTTGCGATGTCGATTGACGGGAAAATAGCACTTTCAGACGGCTCAAGTAAATGGATAACTACAGCTACATCAAGACAAAAAGTGCACATCCTAAGATCTGAAAACGATGCCATCCTAACAGGCGTTGGTACAATTTTAGCCGATAATCCTGAATTAACTGTTCGCTTGGTACAAGGGAACAGCCCGATAAAAGTAATAATTGATAGGGAGTTAAAAACACCCTTAGAAGCTAACATTTTTAAAGAAGGAAAAATTTTGATTTTCACATCTAAAAAAGCACCTATAAAAAAAATTAAACAATTCAAATCTCGTGGCGTTTGTATAGAAATAATTGATTCAAGTCCCGAAAATCAAATAAAATTAATTTTAAATAAATTATGTGAATATGGTATAAACTATTTGTTAGTTGAGGCTGGAGCTAAGATAACTAGTGCTTTTTTATCTGCAAAATTAGTAGATGAAGTTTCATTGTTTATATCTCCTAAATTTATGGGTAAAGGTTTAAGTTTTACGGAACACCTTTTAATTTCAGATATGTCGCAATCCATAAGGCTAAAAGAGGTAGAATATCACAATATAGGCGAAGATATTTTACTAGAAGGAGTGCTTGAATGTTCACCGGAATTATAGAAACTGTTGGTATTGTTAATTTGACTCAACAGAAAAATGACGTTTTATTATTAGGAATAAGTGCACCCAAAATATCGAACGAACTCAAAAGAGGCGACTCTGTATCTATAGATGGGGCTTGTAGTACTGTTGTAAACAAAGATATTACGTCTTTTTATGTCGAGATAATGAAAGAGACTCTTATTCGTACTAATTTTGGTGAACTAACGCATGGTTCGCGTGTAAATCTTGAACGAGCTATGCGCTTAAATATGCGCTTAGATGGGCATTTTGTATCAGGGCATGTGGATGGAACCGCAAAGGTTTCAAAAATTGAATCTTATGGAAAGACAAAGAAATACACCTTTACGGTATCTGAAAAAAAAATGCTGGAAGAAATTATACCTAAGGGTTCTATTGCAATTAATGGAATAAGTCTAACAGTAATAGAAATAGAAAATAATAATTTTACAGTTGGACTCATACCAACGACACTAACTGACACAACTTTTTTGTCTTTGAAGAATGGAGATACAGTAAATATTGAAACTGATATGTTAGGTAAGTATGTGCTAAGATATTTAAAAATGAAAAAATCAGATAAAAACGAGATGTCAGAAAACGATTCTCTTACATGGGATGAACTTGAAAATTATGGTTGGATATAGGAGGACCATCTGAAATGTTTAATACGATAGAAGAAGCTATAAGTGATATAAAAAATGGAAAAATGATTATTATCGTTGATGATGAGAACAGGGAAAACGAAGGAGACCTTGTTATGGCTGCTGAATGCTGCCAGGCTGCAGACATTAACTTTATGGTTAAGTTTGCCAGGGGACTGGTCTGTGTTCCGATTGCTGCTAAACATGCAGAAAGATTAGATTTAAGTTCTATGGTGAAAAATAACACAGACAAATATGGCACCGATTTTACAATATCAGTAGATGACAAAAATAGCAAAACAGGCATATCAGCTTTTGAAAGAGCTTCAACTGCAAGAATACTAGCTAATCCTAACTCAAAACCCAGTGATTTTCGAAGGCCTGGACATATTTTTCCACTTATAGCAAATAGAGGCGGGGTTTTAAAAAGAGCAGGTCATACAGAAGCTTCCACTGATTTGGTCAGAATGGCGGGACTGTTTGAAGCTGCTGTAATATGTGAAATTATGAATGACGACGGAACTATGGCTCGACTACCGCAGCTGGAAAAGTTTGCAGAAGAAAATGATTTAAAAATAATCTCTATAGAAAATCTCATAAAATATAGAATAACAAAAGAAAAATTTGTAAAAAAAGAGGTTTCAATAAAACTTCCTACAATATGGGGAAATTTTGTCTGTCACGCCTATACAAACCCATACGGAAACAATACAGAAGCCATACACCTAGCTCTTGTAAAGGGTGATATAAAAAATAATAAAAACGCAGTATTAGTACGAGTACATTCTGAGTGTCTTACCGGAGATTTACTAGGATCTCTTCGATGTGATTGTGGACCTCAGTTACATACTGCTATGAAAATGATAGAAGAAGTTGGATGTGGCGTACTTTTATATATGAGACAAGAAGGGCGTGGAATAGGGTTACTTCCAAAATTAAAAGCTTATGAATTACAAGAACAAGGGTTAGATACAGTTGAAGCAAATGAAGCACTAGGATTCCCTCCTGATCTCAGAGATTATGGTGTAGGAGCCCAAATACTTGTTGATTTGGGGTTAAGTAAAATTAAATTACTTACAAATAATCCCGTAAAAATAAAAGGCCTTGCTGGTTATGGACTTGAGATAACAGAACGAGTTCCTATTGAGATTCCAGCTAATCAGTATAATGAAAAATATATAAATACAAAGATTTGTAAAATGGGACACTTTTATAAAACTGCCCCAATTAACAATGATAACAAAAATATTTAATAGAACTTACAATAACACAATAAGAAGTTTAAAGGAGATGTAATTATGAGAGTTATAGAAGGCAAAATGATAGGAACAGGCCTAAGGTTTGCAATAATAGCTTCGCGTTTCAATGAACTTATTACTAGCAAACTAATTGAAGGTGCTAAAGATGCTCTTGTACGTCACGACGTTAAACACCAAGACATTGATCTTTTCTGGACACCCGGAGCATGGGAACAACCCTTAATAGCAAAAGAAATAGCATTAACTGGCAAATATGACGCCATTATTGCATTAGGGGCTGTCATAAAAGGAGATACGTCACACAACGAATATATTGCAAATGAAACGGCTAAGGGACTAGCGCTGATAGCTTTAGAGCAAAAAATACCAGTTACATTTGGGGTCATAACTTGTGATACCCTTGAACAGGCTCTAATGAGGTCGGGGAGTAAAGCGGGAAATAAAGGTGCGGAGAGTGCGCTCGCTGCACTAGAAGCTGCAAATGTTTTAAAGGAAACCCGATCTTTAATTGAAGGATGTAATAAGTAATGCTCGATCAGAAGTGGATACGGGAACATACTGACGATGTTGCAACCTTATTACAAAACCGAAATGATTACAATTTCCCTCTGGCCAAGTATATAGAGTTAGACTCACAACGAAAAAAGATTCTATCTGAAGTAGAAGTTTTAAAAGAGAAACGTAATATAGGGGCTAAAAAAATAGCTAATCTTAAAAAAGAAGGCGAGCATCCGCAGCCCCTTATAGATGAAATGAGGGAACTAGGGGAAGAAGTAAAAGGTCTTGATGAGAGGGCCTCTGATGTACAACGAGCACTCGATGATTTAGCTTTAAGAATTCCTAATAAAATACACGATTCAGTGCCAATAGGTAAAGATGAAACTTTTAACTTAGAGATTAGAAAATTTGGCACTCCTAAGCAATTTAATTTTCAACCTAAGCCGCATTGGGAAATATGTGAACCTCTAGGGTTAATGGATTTCGAAAGAGGTGTAAAAATAGCTGAAAGCCGGTTTACTGTCATGTTTGCAGAAGGTGCAAGGCTTGTAAGAGGCTTAATAAATTTTATGCTTGACCTACATACAAAAAAACACGCATTTACAGAAGTAATGCCACCTATATTGGTAAATACTAAAACTATGACTGGTACGGGGCAATTACCTAAGTTTTCAGAAGATTTATATCGGTGTGTAAATGACGATTTATGGTTGATTCCAACAGCAGAAGTCCCGCTAACTAACCTTTATGCAAACGAAATACTAAATGAAGCAGATTTGCCAAGGTACTTATGTGCATATACACCATGCTTTCGCAGAGAAGCAGGTAGTTATGGGCGCGATATGAGAGGAATGATACGTCAACATCAATTTGATAAGGTTGAATTAGTAAAATTAACATCTCCAGAAACAAGCTATCAAGAACTTGAACATCTCACAAAATGTGCAGAAGAAGTTTTGAAACTTCTTGACATACCATATAGAGTGGTATGTCTCAGCTCAGGAGACATTGGTTTTGGTGCATCGAAAACTTACGATATTGAAGTTTGGCTGCCAAGTCAAAATAATTATAGAGAAATAAGTTCTTGCAGTAATTGTGAAGATTTCCAAGCACGTAGGATGAACATAAAGTATAGACCTATAAAAGGGACTAAAACCCGTTTTGTTCACACGCTAAATGGCTCAGGTGTTGCAATAGGAAGATGTTTGATTGCCATAGTGGAGAATTATCAAAATGAAGATGGAAGCATAACTGTTCCAAAAGCACTTCGTTCATATGTTGATGGACTAGAAAAAATAGGCTAATTTCTAATAACTATAGAATTATTATCAATAATAACTAACAAAAAAGCATATCGAGGTCAAGACACATGTATAACGACTTATATTTAACGAATATAGGTATGGTTTTATTTGTCGCTGTTCTTTGTATTTTTATACAAAAGTTTTTTAAAAAATATCTCGAAAGCGACCAGTACTATTATTTAAAAGATATAACGTTAATTGCAGCTTGGGCACTTTGTGGGATTTGGGCTCCAGATGGCCCTCTACGAGTTACCATAGCTGCAGGTGTTGTTGCTGCATGTGTTGGTTTTTGTCAAAAAGTATCAAGAGGCAAAAACTTACGTTTTCTTTACTTTTTTGTCGGATTAGGTTTTTCTCTTTTGGGACCACGTATAGCTTTTGTTGAATTTTCTCAAGGGGAGTATTACTACCTATCTTATTTTCTATCTATTTTAATTAGCACATTATGGCTCGGTATTTTCCCAGTTTTTTTTCAAGAATTAGATGAAAACCCAGGTATGGCGGGGGTACTTCTTACTGTTAGCTGGACCCTTATTTCAGCAGTAATATTATTTTCTTCAAACAACTTGCTGGATGTTTCGCAGATATGCATTACAGGTCTTATTTTTTTAATCGTTTTTTGGAATAGACATATACATCCTTATAGAAGGTTAACAGAGCCATTAACCGCTCTTTGGGGCACTCTTTTCGCAGGCATATCAATATTCGGAGTAAGTAAAGGCATTACATTTTATAACCTTGCATTTATTCCACTAGGATTCTTTGCTCTTCCCATACTAGAAACATTGTTAAGTGTTATTAGTGCTTCCTTTTCTGCTAATCCTACCGGAAATTTTATTTTTTATAGGAAACTAATTAAGTCTAATAAAGATCATGTAACAAGTATATCTATTGTTTCTAGAATTTGTTGTTTTACAGCCATAATTGTGGCTTTAATTCAATCAAATATGTATATATTATTTTTGCTTTTTGTTTCTAGTGTCTTTATTTTAACTGTAATCAACGTTTATTTTAATTTAGAATATAGAGTCAATTTAAAGGAATATAATAGACGACCTCAAATATGGGGGATAACTATAGACAATATATCTCTCAATTATGCCATAACACAAGTTCAACATTGGATTACATCGAAATGTGCTCCAAAGATGATAGTCACTCCTGACGCTCTTGCAGCACTTCGCAGCAGGAAAGACAAAAAGTACCGAAATATTATAAAAGAAGCTGAATTAGTCTTACCTGATGGATTTGGCTTAATAACAGCGTTAAGAATATTAGGCAATAGAATTCAAGAAAGAATTCCAGGTTGCGAATTTACGGAACATTTATGCCAACGTGCAGCTTTTGAAGGATGGGGCATTTGGTTGCTCGGTGGCAAACCAGGCGTTGCTCAGAAAGCAGCTGAATCACTGACACAAAAATTTCCTGGAATTATTATTTCAGGATTACAGGACGGATTCTTTAAAGATGAAGAATCTGAGAAAATTTGTAACGAAATTGCTAATAGCAACGCAAAAATACTTCTTGTCGGATTAGGAGTACCTAAACAAGAGTATTGGCTTAATGATTGGCTTTATAAAACAAATGCAGCACTTGGAATAGGTGTTGGCGGAACTCTAGATATTTTAGCTGGAAATTTAAAAAGAGCCCCAAAAATTTGGCAAAAATTAGGGTTAGAATGGTTGTATAGACTAAAACAGGAACCATGGCGCTGGAAACGAGTTATAAAGCTCCCTTTATTTCTTTTTTTCGTGCTTTTAACTGCTCTACATATTGATATATATAAAGACGAAAATTAGTGTTAGTATCAGACAATTAATGCTTTCTGAAAAAATATGAATAAAAAATAAGGAGACCTAAATATGAAAATGGATAAACTTTTAAAACAAGCAAAAATTTTACAAGAACAAATGGATAAAATGCAAAAAGAGCTTTCGCAAAAAATTATAATAGGGGAAGCTGGGGGTGGCATGGTAAAAATAGAAATGAATGGCAACGGAGAAGCCTTATCTGTCTCCATATCCCCCGAAGTAGTAAATTCAGATGATATAGAAATGTTAGAAGATTTAGTTCTTGCTGCTTTAAAAGATGCAATCTTAAAAAAAGAAGATATTTCTAATAAAAACATTAATTCAATCTCCCAAAATTTTGGAGATTTACCTAACTGGATATAAGAGGCTTATTTTGTCATTACCTAGTTCTGTGCAAAAATTAATAAAACTTTGGAGCAAGCTGCCTGGAATAGGTGAGAAGTCAGCAAGACGTATGGTTTTTTACGTTTTAAGACACGATACTAATTGGATTGAAGATTTTGCTAGTAGCTTAATTAATCTTGCTAAAGAAGTTTCTCACTGTTCTGAATGTGGAAATATAACTGATATTAACCCTTGTTCTATATGTAGAGATGAAACAAGAAATAGAAGCTGTATCTGTGTTGTAGAAACAGATGAAGACTGCGTTGCTATTGAACAAGCAGGCATTTTTACTGGGCTCTATCATGTTTTAGGAGGACAGAGCTCTCCTTTAGAAGATAAAGAAATACCAATTGAAAGTTTACAAAAACTTCGAAGAAGAATAAATGAACTTAAAATTCAAGAATTAATTTTAGCTACATCTCCAAGAGTCGAGGGCGATTTAACTGCATTTGCGGTACAAGACGCACTGAAAGATTTGCCCATTAAAATATCTAGACTTTCTTATGGCCTTCCCGTTGGCGGTAGCATTGGTTTTGCTGACAGAGTAACGTTACATATGGCATTAGAATCTAGAAAAGAAATGTTATAGACATTATAAGACGCTTTTTGTTTAGGAGATATTTTTTATAAAAGGAGGGGAATATGTGGTTAACTATAAAGTTATTAATATTTACAAAAAAATTGCTAAAATTATTGTTATATTTATATTTGCTATTATCGGTTACAAAATTTCTGAAAGTAATAACATTAAAGATTTATTTTTAATGTTCGATTCATTTCACCACACATTACTTACAGCTTTTATATTAATCTTATTTATAACCTTGGGTATACTTCTTACACCTCTCTTATTTAGGCTTAGTAGTTTTTTTTTAAATAAGCTTGAAGTAAAAAATAGCCTGTTACATAGCGACCATAATGATTTGAAACGGATTGATTTTTCAAATCATTGTGTTACAACTTTTAAAAAAGATCATTCACCATCCAAAATTCTTGATACAAGTGCAATAATAGACGGAAGAATTCTTGATGTAGCACTAACCGGCTTTTTAGAAGGCAGCATTGTTCTTCCAAGATTTATCTTGACTGAACTACAAAGGATAGCTGATTCTACAGATCCATTAAGACGAACTAAGGGTAGGCGAGGCATGACCGTCGTTACTGAATTACAAAAATTAAAAACAATAAAAATAGAGATATCAGAAACAAAGCTACAAGACTTAGAAAGAGAAAACGTTGACGATGCTTTAGTTGCTCTTGCAAAAAAAATAAAGGCTAAAATTATCACTACTGACTATAACCTTAGCCAAATAGCCCAAATTGAGGGAGTCTCAGTTCTCAACGTAAATGATCTTACAAATTCATTAAAACCTATTTTATTGCCCGGAGAAAATGTAGAAGTAGAAATTTTAAGAGCTGGTAAAGAAAATCAACAGGGCATAGGATACCTTAATGATGGGACGATGCTTGTGGTTGAGGACGGCTATAAACATATAGGTGAACGTGTAAAAATCACAGTAACTTCAATCCTACAAACCTCTGCCGGAAGAATGGTTTTTGGACGAATAGAAATATAAAAATGGTAAATAAAAACAAATGGTCATTTATAATAGTTGCAGCTGGTACCGGTAGTCGTTTAGGTGGAGAGTTAAAACAATTTCGATTACTTGGAGGAAAACCTCTTTGGAGGTGGTCTTTTGATATTGCGCTACAACTTATTCCGAAAAATAACGAACTTGATATAATTCTAGTTGTACCTTCAAATTATTTAGATGAATTCCAAACGAACATACTAACTGATAATTTACCTATAAGAGTAGTATCGGGGGGAAGTACTCGTGCATCCTCTGTGCGTAATGCACTTAATGCAGCATATGGTTCACATGTATTAATTCACGATGCAGCACGGCCCTTTTTAACAAAAGAAATGTGTTTAAGCTTAATGGAAGAGTGCATATTGAACGATGCAGCAATCCCTCTATTAGAACTGACAGATTCACTAAAAACAATCGTAAACGATAATATTAGTACCATTGATAGAAACATAGTTTATATAACACAAACACCACAAGCGTTTAAAAAAGAAAGATTAGCTTATATTCTTAAAAAATCAACTTTTCAGGATACTGATGAAGCCAGTACATGGATAAACGAAGGATTAAAGATTTCAACTATTAAAGGCGAAGAAAATAATTTTAAAATAACAACAGAAAATGACTGGAAAAGGGCTGTTTTAATGACTAAGCAAAAAGGAATTGTACGTGTAGGACACGGATATGATGTTCATAAACTTGTCCCTAATCGTAAATTAATTCTAGCGGGAGTACAAATTGAAGATTCGCCATTAGGATTGATGGCACATTCGGACGGAGACGTAGTATTTCATGCTGTTATGGATTCTTTACTGGGCGCAGCGGGAGAGCCAGACATTGGTACCTTATTTCCGGCAATTGATTCAAAGTGGAAAAATGCAAATAGCGGAGTAATGCTCAAAAAAGTTATTGATAGATTGCATTTAAATCATTGGAGAATCAATTGGGTAGATGTTACTCTCATTGCACAAACCCCAAGGCTCGCAAATAAACTTAATGAATTTAAGGCTTCTTTATTTTTTTATTTGAAAGAATTAGAATCAGACATGAATGTAAATATGAAGTTAAAGTCACCAGAGGAATGTGGCAGTGTGGGTAGATCTGAATGTATTATATGTCACGCAATAGCAACTATATCTAAAATATGAGATTATAAAAAATCGAAAATAAAGTATAATACTATAATAATTTTGATGGAGGGCTTACAAATGATGGATAAAAAAGAAAGAGAAATATATAACAGCAAATTTGTGGACTATAAAGGCTTTACATTTGATGATGTCTTATTAGTACCAGGATATAGTGAGGTTATGCCAGATAAAGTTAATTTAAAGACCAAGTTTGCCTCACAAATAAATTTAAATATCCCAATTTGTAGCGCAGCTATGGATACAGTGACAGACGCACGTCTTGCAATAGCAATTGCCCGTGAGGGTGGTATGGGAATAATACACAGAAACCTCACATACGAACAGCAAGCAATTGAAGTAGATAGGGTTAAAAGATCTGAATCCGGTGTTATAGTAGACCCGTTTTTTCGCCATCCCGAAGATAGTGTAAGAGATGCTGTTGCTCTTATGGAACATTACCATATATCAGGAGTTCCTGTTGTAGATGAAGGGAAACGCTTAGTAGGAATAATAACAAATCGTGACCTTCGTTTTGTAACAAACCTTGACCAACCGATTTCTAATGTTATGACTAAAGACAACTTAATAACAGCAACTATTGGTACAACTATGGAAGATGCAAAAAAAATATTGATGGGCACAAAGGTAGAAAAACTTCCAATAATCGATAAAAACGGAATATTAAAAGGCTTAATAACTATAAAAGATATTTTAAAAGCAAGAGAATTTCCAACTTCTAGCAAGGATAGCCATGGACGTCTTTGCGTGGGTGCAGCCATTGGCGTTGGTTCAGACTCTCTATATAGGGCAGCTGCCCTTGTTGAAGCTGGAGTTGATACAATTGTAGTAGATACAGCACATGGTCACTCTACTATGGTCATCGACATGGTTGCGAAACTACGTAAGCTTTATCCAGATCTTCCTCTAATAGGAGGTAACATTGCCACGAAAGAAGCGGCTGAAGCATTAATAGAGGTTGGCGCTGATGGAGTAAAAGTAGGGATTGGGCCTGGCTCAATTTGTACTACAAGAATAGTAGCAGGTATAGGTGTTCCTCAAGTTGCAGCCATAATGAATATTGCTGAGATGGCACATGCACGTGGCAAAACAGTCATTGCAGACGGAGGAATTAGGTATTCGGGAGATATTGTCAAAGCACTTGCTGCAGGAGCGGATGTAGTAATGATTGGCTCTCTTTTTGCCGGTACAGAAGAAAGCCCTGGAGAAGCTGTTATATATAAAGGCAGATCATTTAAAAGTTATAGAGGCATGGGTTCTCTAGGAGCCATGAAGGGAGGATGCAGCAAAGATCGTTATTTCCAAGAAGGCACAAGAGAAGACAAACTTATACCGGAAGGGATAGAAGGCATGGTACCACATAAGGGGCCTCTATCTGCCGTTATTTATCAACTAGCTGGTGGTATAAGAGTCGGGATGGGCTATGTAGGAGCAGCCAACTTGGATGAAATGCATAAAAACTCTAAATTCGTACAAGTTACTGCAGCATCTATGAAAGAAAGTCATCCTCACGATGTAATTATAACAAAAGAAGCACCAAACTATGGCGTAGAATAAAAAACAGAGTAGAAAGTTTTATTGACTTATCTTATAAAAACTGTATAATATCTTCTCGTTGGGCGGTTAGTTCAGGGGTAGAACGCTACCTTGACATGGTAGAAGTCAGAGGTTCAAATCCTCTACCGCCCACCATACATAAATTAAAAAAGCTCTCTATACATATGTATAGAGAGCTTTTTATTTAAATTTATAAGTATTGGAGATTGACAAATTTAATTATTTAGTTGAAATAATTAAAATATATTAAAGCCCCTTTTGTTCTTGCAATTGAGAAAAAGAATTGCCTAAGTGAGAAACATCTCCCATTAGAAGTAGACGTGGAGGGAAGAGAGAATCCGATTGTGGCATCTCAATAATTGAAATGCTACAGTTAGGTATTTGAAATCTCCAAAAACTTGAAACGGGAGAATTTGTCCAATAACAGAACAAAACTTTAATTACGGCATCGTGAGAAACAAGCAGAACATCACCATTGTACATATCAGCTATCTGATTAATTACACTTACAGATCTTTTTGTTATATCACACAGAGATTCACCACCAGCGCCTGGCATTGTTACAAGTTCTGGTGTTTTGTGCCATTTTTTTAATAAATGTCCCCATTGAGCTTCTATTTGATCTGCGTGACACCCTTCCCAATCTCCATGATTAATTTCTATAAGATCATTTTCTATAACAATGTCTTTGTGATTAGTAGTAGAAGCTATTTCACGGGCAGTATGAAGAGCTCTTTTTAAAGGACTCGATACTATTGCATCAAACTTTTTCCCAGAAAGCCTCTGCGCCACTAATTTAGCCTGACTAAGACCTTTTTCATTAAGTTCTGTGTCTATTTGTCCCTGAAAACGTCCCTCTGTATTCCATGCGGTTTCTCCGTGGCGAACAATGAAAAATCTCATTTAATATCTCCTGAAAAATCAACTGTTGTTTCCCATAGTAAATCACCGCTTTTTATTAATTTGTTCATTAATTTATCATCTACTTCACCGTCTATCTCTAGTACGCCTAAAGCATGTCCGCTTTCATTTTTTCGTCCAAGAGCAAAGTTAGCAATATTTACACCGGCTTCGCCCAAAAGCGTACCTATTTTTCCAATTACTCCTGGCATATCATAGTTTTGGAACATCAATATTTTCCCATTCGGCACAAAATCAATCCAATAGTCATTAACTCTTACAATGCGCTGTCTTCCTTCTTCTGTAATTGTTCCTATCAATAGAATGCTTTCTTTTTCTGTTTCTAGCTCGATTTCAATCGTATTTTTATAGGTTTGAGCTTCGCCAGTACTTTCAACTACATTAATATTTCTATCTTTTGCAAGTATTGGTGCTAACATAAAGGTTACCTCTTCGCCTAAACTAACTTCTAGTAGACCTTTCAAAGCAGAAATTGTGTAGGGCATTAGCTGTTCGGTATAACCTTCTTCTTTATCAAAAATATTACCCCTCATTTTAAAATGCACACACTTAACTGCATTGCCTTTTACCTCAGCAACTTTCGCCGCTAAGACTCCTATCTTTCTGGCTAGATTTAGATATACTTTTTGTTCCAATGTGAGAGCTTGTTCAATAAAAGGAAGATTTACCGCGTGAACATATGGCTCTCCACGTAATACAGAAAGCATGTTTTCTACAGCAATCCTTGATACTTCGGATTGTGCCTCATAAGTATTCGCTCCAATATGCGGAGTAAGAAGCACTCTGTCTGCGATTTCCTCATTCAAGAAAGGATGATTACTATCAAGAGGTTCTATAGAGAAAACATCTGTGCCAAAGCCATTTAAGTTTTTGTTTCTTACGGCATCCGCCACAGCTTTTTCATCTACGATGCCGCCCCTTGCACAGTTTATAAGATATGCTCCAGGTTTAAATAATTTTAATGTCTCTTTGTTTATCATGTTTTTTGTTTCTTTTGTAAGAGGTGTATGAATAGTTACTATATCTGCTATTTTTATTGCATCTTCAAGATTGGACATCAGGTTAGCTCTTAAGGAATCAGCTCTTTTTTGAGTTATATAAGGATCATAAGCTATTATATCCATTCCAAATGCGCGACACCTTGTTGCCACATTTCCGCCAATTCTCCCTAAGCCAATTATTAAAAGTTTTTTACCGTTTAGTTGACAGCCCGTGAACTTGCTTCTTGTCCATTCACCTCTACGAACAGATGCATTTGCTTGAGATATTTTACGAACTACTGATAACATGGTACCAATAGTCAATTCTACCGCTGCCAATGTGTTTCCACTCGGTGCGTTTATAACTATGACTCCCTTGCGACTGGCCGCTGGAATATCGATGTTGTCTACACCTACACCTGCTCGCCCTATTACTTTAAGGTTTGTAGTGGCGTTTATGATTTCTGCATCCATTGTTGTTCCACTTCTAGTAAGGATGCCGTCTATATCACTAACAGCAAGCTTTAGTTCTTCCTTTGACATTGATTTTTTTTGAATTAATTCAATATCAGGAGCCTCTTTTAATATATTTATACCTAGTTCTCCTATAGTTTCAGTTACTAGAATTTTCCATTTTTTGTTCATGATATTGTTATTTCTCCTTATTCCATTCATTTAACGCTTTAGTTATAAAATCTGAATTTGGTTTTTCTCCAAGAGCAACTAATGCTGCATACAATGATCCTAGAATCATAGAAAGCTCTGGCCAATTACAATCATTATAATGAGCCACTCGTATAAGATTTCCCTTTAGAGAACCCAATCCTCCAGCAGTTTCTATCCCAATTTCCTTGAGGTATTTCCGTATTTTTTCTGAATCCAAAGTTTTTGAAGAAAATGCTGTAAGTCCAGGTGAACGATAGTTAGAGTTAGGGACTAAAAGCTCTAATCCTAACGCTTCAATTCCCGCTGCAAATGCTCTAGCATATTGTATACGTGACTTAAACCATTTTTCCTTATCATTATTTAAAATAAAATCTAGGGCTTCATCAAGAGCATAAAATAAAGATACTGGGGGAGTGTAGGGATTATCAGGGATATCTGAAATCAATCTTTTTTTGTGTAACTTTAAATCAAAATAATGACTGATACATTTTCTTTTTTCTATAAAGTCCCATGCTTTTTTTGATAGCCATACAAGACCTAGCCCAGGTGGAGTAAGCAGTCCTTTTTGAGAAGCAGTAGCAAGCCCATCTACACCCCATTCTTCTGGGTAACACTCCATTGCTCCTACGGAACTGACTCCATCAACAAGTATGATGGGCCGGTTCTCTTTCGGCAGTGCATAAATTATTTCTTTAATAGGCACAAGGACCCCTGTCGAAGTTTCATTTTGAGTTAGAAGTAAAACCTTACATTCAGGATTTTGTTTTACAAAATCCACTACAACGTCTGGGTCAGGAGAAGATCCTAAGGATATATCCAGACAAACAGCTTCAGCACCTACTTGTTCTCCAATTTTACGAAATCTGCTACCAAAATTACCGCAAGAAACAGAAAGGAATTTATCTCCTTTATCTAAAAAATTAAAAATTAAGCACTCAAGAGCCCCAGTTCCGGAAGAAGGAAGAATTACAACTGGTCCTTCCGATTTTAGTAACTTTGCTAATTTAACCTCTAAATTTTTTAATAAATCAGAAAATTCAGCTGTTCTATGTCCTATTAGCTGTTTTGCCCCGGCTAAAATTACATCATGTGATAATTCTACTGGTCCGGGTGTTAACAAATGCCTTCTCATAAATAAAACCCTCCTTATTATAAATATGAGAATCTAGATATATATATCTTTTCCCTTTATATACGTCATAATATTTTAGGTGAATATTAATGCCGCACCAACTAAAACATATTCTACACCTGTGACATATATAATAAAGGGTCAAAAATATAAATTAAATAAAATAACTCTCAAAAAGCTATGCTTTAAACATAATTTTGTTGGTTCTTTCTGCTACAAGTAGTTAAAGACTAAATCAAAGCTTATACTATTTACATGTTTTTATGTCAAATATCTCGCCATAAAGATATGGTATTTATGCCGATTAGTTTGTATAATCTACAGCAGTACAGTCTATGTTTATGGAGGATTTTATGAAAAATAAACTTTCTAGTGTTTTTGATATCATTTTCTTTTCATTCCTTTTTATAATATATCTAATCTATTCTATTTTAATTCCTGTATATCAACCGAACTTTTATTCATTGAAAACAGAAGAAAAAGAAGTGATAATCGTCCATGGGATGTCTGCAAAACAAATAGCTCTTACAATAAAAGAAGCAGAGCTAATAAAAGATACTAACCTATTAATTCAGTGGATGGTACGCTTGAATATTGATAAATCATTACGTCCTGGAAAATATTATTTGCATAAAGGACATGAGATAAATGTTGCTTATGAATTACAAAAAGCAAAGCCTGTTACGGAACGGTTTATGCTGGTTCCTGGAGTTAAATATGCAAGTCTTGTAAAAAGATTTATAAAAGATGATATAGATATTTTTACCCAGGAACTATTAAATAACAATAATTTTCCAGACAACATAGTCAAAATACTTCCTAAAAGCCCACAAGATAGAATAGCGTTTCTCCTACCTGAAACATATTCTCTATTAACTGAGAACGAAACTGCTAAATTTTTTATAAAAGAAGCATCAAAACTCTGGTTTGAAAAAGTAGGAGCAAGAATTCCTCAAGATTATACAAAAAAGGAGTTAAATGAAATAGCTGTTTTAGCTTCAATCGTCGAAGGAGAGGCTAAACTTGATGAAGAAAGACCAATACTTTCAGGTATTTTCTTAAATAGAATCAAAAAAAACATAAGATTACAATCATGTGCGACTGTAATTTATTCTTGGAGTAATGTAGGAATTAAAAAAGATCGCCTGTCTTATAAAGATTTAGAAATAGAATCCCCATATAACACATATCTGAATTATGGTCTTCCACCAGGACCAATATGTGTTCCGTCACTAAAATCGTGGCTAAGTGCCCTAAATCCTGAAGAAACAGAATATCTGTTCTTTTTTGCTACATCAGAAGGTAGGCATATTTTTAGTAAAACTTACAAAGAACACTTAGAAAAACAGAGGCTCTTACAAGAAATTCAATAATTTAATACAGTTAAAACTATTTTCATTTCAAATTCATTCCATTTTAATCTATAGATTTAGTGTACTATAATTAAAGGCAAATATTAGATTTTAAGGATAATAAAAACGAAAATGACACTTTTATTAAAAAACAATTAAAAGTCACTCTTTATTTTGTTTTGGAGGCAAAGATTATAATGGAATTTAAAAAAATTGCCATTCTTCATGAAAGGATAAAAGACACAATAAATGCTGGAGCTGACTACTCTGATATCTATATACAGTCTTCTTCTGGTCATGCAGCTCACTATGAAGAAGGGAAGATTGAAGAGCTTTCTTCTTCTACTTCAAATGGAAGTGGGGCTCGCATTGTATTAGATAATAAAACTTTTTATTCACATACCTCTGGGATAGATTTTAAAAATATTAATGAAGCTTTTTCAACGGTAATTGAGACTGCTTTAAATAAAAAAACAAAAGCCCTTGATAGTAAAACGATAGATATTATTGAGCCTTGTGAAAAAACATCTTCTCCAGAACCCGACATATTACAAAACCTAAATAACGAGATTAGAAAGGCTTCGCCCTTGGTAAGACAAGTTACGTTTAGATATTCAGTTTCTAAAAAACGCATATTTATTATAAAACCAGATGCTTCAGTTGTATCAGATACACGCGATTATAGTAGTTTCGTTGCACAGGTAATCGTTGAGCGGAAAGGCATTCTTTATTCGGGTTCAGAGCGTATGTGCAAGTCAGTTGCATTAGATAAATTTTGGGGGAGCTCAACTCCATCAAGCATAGCGAATATTGCTTTACAAAGAGCTTTGCTAATGACAAGAGCTAAGGCATGTCCAGCTGGAAGAATGCAAGTTTTATTTGCTGGGGAAGCAGGTGGCACTATAATTCATGAAGCTTGTGGACACGGTTTAGAAGCTGACATAGTCGATAAAGATTATTCAATATATAGAGATAGAATAGGACAATTGGTTGCCAACAAAAATATAACAATGATAGATGACCCAACTATCCCAAGCTTATATGGTTCTTACAAGTTTGACGACGAAGGGGTGCCTGCTCAGAGAAGCGTTCTAATTGAAAATGGAGTTCTTAAAAGTTATATTTCAGATATATTATCTGCAAAAAAATATAATGCTAAATCCACTGGAAACGGAAGAAGAGAATCTTTTAAATATGCTCCTGTTCCACGCATGAGCAATACTTTTATATTACCTGGCAATGCAACTTTCGAATCAATGTTAGATCGCATAAAAAACGGGATTTATGTAAAGAAAATGGGTGGGGGAGAGGTTAATCCGACAACAGGAGATTTTGTTTTTTTTGTTTCAGAAGGATATTTGGTTAGAAATGGCAAAGTGTCCTATCCAGTGCGTGGAGCTACACTCAGTGGTAATGGCCCGTCTGTTTTGAAGAATATTATAGAATTAGGAAATAATTTAGTGATGGATTCTGGAATTTGTGGCAAATCAGGACAAGGCGTACCTGTAACCGACGGACAACCATCTATGCTGGTCGACGGACTTACTGTTGGTGGGAGTGAGGCATAAATGTTTTTTAGTAGAAAGTCAGAGAAAAGATATTCAAACAAAACAAAGAATAAAAACTCCAAAGGATTTTTTCCGCATGTTAGCAAGGTGCAGGAAAAACTATTTTTCTTGTGTGTTCTTTTTCTAACTATTTATACAATAATGTCTATATATACGCCTTTGACTGGTTCTTTAGGGTGTAAAATTTCTTCCTTTTTGTTAACTCGTATAGGTGGTTCAATAGTTGTTCTTTTATTTTTTGTTTTTTATATATCTTCTCTAAAATTGCTATCACGTGCAATACCATATTTTCGCAGACAAATAATTGCGACTATACTAATTTTTTTAAATGTATCCCTACTTTTAGGTCTGTATTTTTTAACAAATAAGCCAAATAGATTAAACTTGAAATGGTTAAACCCTGGAGATTTTGGCATAGGGTTATCTAGATTATCTTTTGCTTTCCTTGGTGTAGTAGGCACATTTCTTTTAGGTCTCATATCTATATATATATCGCTAATTTTGTATGGTATTAAGCCTTATATAAAACTTCCATACATTACAAAGTTTATTCAAATGTTTATAGCAAAAATTAACAAAATAAAAGATAAAGCTACTAATCAAAATCACCCAAAAAATGTTATATCAAATGATGCATTTGATTTTGAAGGTGCACCAAATATTAATGATTTTGACAGAAATTCATATGACTATTTTAATGTACCAAATAAAAATAATCATCTAGATTTAGATAAGAAAAACATCAAAATCCGGCCTCAAACAAAAGAACTTGGAGAAGACCAAGTTTTAGATCCTGCGTTTAATTTAAATATTGAACAAAAAAACAAAGTAAAACAAGGAATTTTCCCTCCTCCAATTGAAGTTTTCGGAAATGAAGAGTCTAATGAAGGAGAGATGGATCAAGAAAAAGCAACGCCGTTTGGCAAAAAAATAATACAGACATTAGATCAATTTGGTATAGAGGCCTTTTTAGCAGACATACTGGTAGGGCCTACTGTTATTCAATTTAGAATACAACTAGCTCCAGGAATAAAAGTAAATAAAGTTGCAGCTCTGGGTAAAGATATTGCTCTTGCAATTGCTGTACCAAGTTTGCGTATAGAAGCCCCTATACCAGGGAAACCATACATAGGAATAGAAATACCAAATCCGATACGTAGAGGAATTCCCTTAAGGACAGTTATTAGCGACCACAATTTTCAGGATTCAAAACATTTGTTACCACTGCCTTTTGGTGTCGGTGTTAACGGCGGTTCTGTCGTTGTAGGATTAGAAAAACTACCTCACTTGTTAGTTTCAGGTACGACAGGCTCAGGTAAAAGTGTTTTTATAAATTCTTGTATTGTTGCTCTATGTTCAACACGCACTCCAGAAGAGTTACGTATGATTCTTGTAGACCCTAAACGCGTAGAAATGTCTGTATACGATAAATTACCGCACTTACTTACCCCCCCTGTGACTGATACAAAAAAAGCTGTACACGTGCTTGCTTGGGCAATTAGAGAAATGGAAAAACGCTATTCTACATTTGCAGATCTCCGGGTCCGTAATCTTGAAGATTATAATAAAAAAGTACGCGAGAAAGATAGACTGCCATTTATTGTTGTCATCGTTGACGAACTGGCTGATTTAATGATGACTGCACCAAAAGAAGTTGAAGATTATATTTGTAGATTGTCCCAAATGGCCAGAGCAACTGGAATTCACTTAATTCTTGCCACACAACGTCCATCTGTTAATGTTATTACAGGGCTAATTAAGGCCAATATTCCTGCAAGGGTCGCCTTCACCCTTCCGAGTAATGCAGACTCTCGAACCATTATTGATTGTGCAGGAGCAGAAAAATTACTTGGAAAGGGGGATATGCTATTTCTTTCAACAAAACACCCCAAACCAATACGCATACAAGCACCATGGATAGAGGATAGCATTTTAGCTAACTGGCTAAATTATTTACAAAATACTTTTGGAGAACCAGAATTTATAGAAATAACTAAACCAAGTTCGCAAATGGGGGGTATTGACGGAGATTACTTTGATGACGACCTGCTAGAGGAAGCTATTGAAATCATAATGAATACAGGAATAGCGTCGGCTAGCGGATTGCAAAGACGCCTTAGAGTAGGATTTTCACGAGCTTCTAGATTGATAGATATGATGGAACAACTGGGAATAGTTGGAGCTGCTGATGGTCCAAAACCCCGTGAGATCTTGGTTGATGAAAGAAAAGCAAAAGATTTATTTGAAGAGAGATTAAGTTAAGATAAACATTGTAAAAAAGGCCGCTTTTAAACGGCCCTTTGAACTTTACCGGAGCGGATGCATTTGGTACATATATGAAGTTTTCGAGTTTCACCGCCACCCACATTAACTCGTACATTTTGTATATTTACAAGCCAGCGACGCCTGGTGTGGCGATTAGAATGGCTAACAGCATTTCCTGCCGCCGGACCACGCCCGCAACAATCACAAAATTTAGACATCAAGTTTCCCTCCTCTTGTATAAGCCTAAAAACATTAACCAAGGTATTATAACATACTATAATAATTTTTTACAAATATTTTATTGGAGGAATAAATATGAATTTTAGTAAGAAAATGGAAGAACTGGAATCGATATTAAAAACCTTAGAAGGTGAGACTATATCTCTTGAGAGTGCCTTAGCTGAGTTTGAAAAAGGAATAGAATTAGTGAAAGAATGTAGGAACTTTCTAGAAAAAGCTAAACAAAAAGTATCAATACTAACAGAATCAGGAGAACTTCCCTATACAGAAAGAAAGGAATAAATAAGAAAAAATGAATGATATGATTGTGAAAAAGTCAATGAATAAATATCGTGCTCTATTTGAAGACTACCTTCTATCTACTTCATCGAAACGCTCTCAAGGTGTGCCTCGAGAGTTGTTTGAAGCCATGGAATATTCATTAACTGTAGGAGGGAAAAGGCTGAGGCCTGTTTTATGTCTAGCTACAGCAGAGCGCTGCGGATGCACCGCAATAAATGCACTGCCCATGGCTTTAGGCCTTGAAATGTTACATACAGCGACACTAATTCATGATGATCTCCCTTGCATGGACAATGACGATCTAAGAAGAGGGAAACCGTCCAATCATAAAAAATTTGGAGAGACATTAGCCATTCTCGCGGGTGATTCTCTTTTGGCACAATCAATTGAGTTCCCATTGCTAAATTTAAAAAACATTGAACCAGATAATATCCTTTTTGCAATACAAATATTTACCTCTGCAATAGGACCGGCCGGAGTTTGTGGAGGCCAAGCATTAGATATGGATATGCAATCTAATCATAATCCCGAATATGTTCGTGAAATTGCAAAGTTAAAAACAGGAGCTTTAATATGTGCAGCTGTAAAAACAGGTGCTATTTTAGGTACTAGGAACAAAGAAATCATAAAAGCATATAAGAATTATGGATTACATCTTGGCTCTGCGTTTCAAATAGTTGATGATATACTTGATGTCACAGGAACAACAGAAGAACTTGGTAAGAGCCGAGGGAAAGATATGATACAAGAGAAAAATACCCATGTATCTGTATTTGGCCTTGAAACCGCAAAGAAAATGGCTCTAGAAGAGTCTATTCTCGCTAAACAATCGTTGAGTCAACTGCTTGACGAGAATGATTTTTTAATAAAACTTCCAGACTACCTTATAAAAAGGACATATTAAATATATATAACATGCGAACAATGGTGATTTAAGATGAACATACTACAAACCGTAAGAGATTTTAACGGACTTAATGCCTTATCTAAAGATGAAATAGACCAGTTATGCTCTGAACTAAGAGAGCTTATTATAAGTGTTACATTAAAAAATGGAGGACACTTAGCTTCTTCTCTTGGCACAGTTGAGCTTACGGTTGCACTTCTTAAGGTCTTCAATCCAGATTACAATAAAATCATTTTTGACGTAGGACATCAGGCTTATGCATATAAAATTCTAACTAAACGTCTTAATGAGTTTAAAACGTTAAGAAAAAAAAGTGGAATAGCAGGCTTTCCACGAATGCAAGAAAGTCCATACGATTTCTTTACAACAGGGCACAGCAGCACTTCTATATCCGCAGCAATGGGGTATGCAAAAGCACGCGACCTTAAACAAGAATCTCATGAGGTTATAGCCGTTATTGGTGATGGTGCTCTCATAAACGGCGTTGCGTTTGAGGCTTTGAACTGTATTGAGAGCACAAAATCTAAAGTCATAATAGTACTTAATGATAATAAAATGTCTATAAATTCTCGTATAGGTGGCATGGCTAGCCATTTAGCACATCTTGCCGTTAATCCGGCATACAAGAAAATTAAAAATTTTATAAAACAACACTCTAGAAATTCAACAAAACCTATTTCTCTAGAAAATAGAATCGGCAAGATTAAAAATAAATTAAAGTCACTGCTCTTGCCTACAAATATTTTTGAAGAAATGGACATAAGCTATTGGGGACCATTTAATGGACACAACGTTTCAGAATTAGAAGAAGCATTTGAACTCGCAAAAAAATATGAAAAGTCTTTAATCCTGCATGTTATAACCCAAAAAGGAAAGGGGAACCAAATCACCGAAGAATTTCCAGATTACTACCATGGCGTAGATGCAAATAGTAGCTTAATCCGCCCATCTTTTCTAACAAAACCATCAAAAATTTCGTGGAGCTCTGCCATGGAAAAATCTTTAACAGCACTAGCTCAAACTGATCCTCGTATTGTTGTTTGTACTGCAGCGATGAAAGAAGGGACTAAACTTGGTAATTTTGCAAATAATTACCCTGAAAGATTTTTTGATGTCGGAATATCTGAAGAACATTTACTGATATTTGCTGCAGGCATGGCGGCTGGTGGATTAAAACCTGCAATATGTATTTATTCAACTTTTTTACAGCGTGCTGCTGACCAAGTAGTACATGATATTTGCATTCCTAAATTACCTGTATTAATTGGTATTGATAGAGCTGGACTAGTTGGAGCTGATGGAGAAACTCATCATGGGGTATTGGATGTTTCTTGGTTGAGAGCAATACCTGAACTTACGTTTGTTGCTCCTAGAGATATAGCTGACTTAAATTTTTTTGTTGCAAAATGGATTAATTTAAATCGACCAATAGTAATCAGATACCCTAGAGGGACTGCCCAAGAATTACTTTGTCGTAAAAACTCTCAATCTGTTGAAGAGTGGGGCATGGCTGAAATATTAGTTAAAGGAGATAGTATTTGCCTTATCGGTATAGGCAGCACTATTCCGCTACTTTTAGATGCCCAGGAGATACTGGCGTCGACATATAACATTAATGTAACTCTTGTAGATTTAAGGTTCATAAAACCCATAGATTTTTTTACAATAGATAAAATATTAAGTAAACATAACTTGATAATAACAGCAGTAGAATCCTTTCTCATTGGAGGAATTGGAGAGGCAATTGCTTCTTACGTAAACAGAAACGGATATAATTGTAAGGTATTATCCATAGGCGTTCCTGATAAATTCATTGCTCAAGCTCCAATAAAAGATCAATTTGAAGAATCTGGGCTAACTGTTAAAAATATTATCGAAATTTGTATAAATCATAATGGCTAAACTAATAAGATTAGATAAATTGCTGGTTGATAAAAAACTAGCGGCAAATAAATTAATAGCACAGAGCTATATAGAATCAGGAAGAGTATACATAAATGGAATAAAATCAGATAAAATTAATAGACAGGTTCCTCCAGATATATCTCTAAAATTGGATATTCAAGATAAAAAATGGGTGAGTAGAGGTGCCCTTAAACTTTTAAAAGCATTAAATGATTTTAAGATAGTTCCGGAAAATAAAGTCTGCGTAGATATAGGAGCTTCTACTGGTGGCTTTACTGATGTTCTTATTACAAAAAAAGCTAAGCATGTATATGCAGTTGATGTTGGCTATGGTCAACTTGCATGGAAATTACAAAATCATCCAAAGGTTTCTATCTTGGACCGTACAAATGCCAGATTTTTAACAACAGATATGCTAGATAAACAAAAGGTTGATATAATTGTATTGGACGTTTCCTTTATCTCCATAACCAAGTTGCTGTTTCCACTTGAAAAGCTTTTAAAAGAAGAAGGCGAGATGGTTGTATTACTAAAACCTCAGTTCGAAGCAAATAAAGATGAGATTAATGGGGGAGTAATATCGGAACAAAGTATTCACACAAGAATTATCGAACGTATATTTTATTTTATAGATAAAGAAACGAATTTAAGTCTCATAAATGCAACTTACTCACCTGTAAAAGGACATGAAGGGAACATAGAGTTTTTATTGCATTTAAGTAAAGAAAAGGTTTGGAAGGAACGGCCTACTGGCAATATAAATATTGATTATCTTGTCAAAAATGCATATAAATTCACATAGTTTATAAAGAAAGTCGGGCAGAATTAAATGAAAAGAAAAAAAGAAAATATAGGCCTACTTTTTAATACGCAAAAAAAAGAGGCCATACAAATGGCTGTGAAACTTCTTTCATGGGGTTCTTCTAATCATATTAATTTTATGTTGCCACAACAAGAAGCGGCATCTTTAAATCTAAATGAAACAGAAGAAAAGGTTTGGAAAGAAACCGTTAGCTTTGCCGTTGTATTAGGGGGAGACGGAACTTTTTTACGAGCCGCCAGATTTTCGTTAGGATATAAAATTCCACTTTATGGCATAAACTTGGGACGGCTTGGCTTTCTAGCAACAGGCAGTCCCAAATCAGCGATAAACGACATTAAAAAAATATTAATAAACAAATACTCTTTACAAAAACGTTCTCTCCTTAAAGGACACGTTATAAGAGACAATCAGATTATACATGAACTACATGCTCTAAATGACTTTGTTATTACTAATAGTGCCCTCGCCAGAGTAATAGATCTTGAAGTCACCATTGAAAACGAAATTCTCTCTCTCTATCTTGGAGATGGTTTAATAATCTCGACACCAACTGGATCGACGGCATATGCTCTTTCAACAGGAGGCCCAATAATACCGCCACATGTACCGTGCATGCTCTTAGCGCCAATATGCCCACACTCTCTTTATACTCGTCCCGTAGTTTTAAGCAGCAATGATATCCTGACGGTAACCCCAAAAGGAAACGCCAGAAACTTGGTCCTTACTCAAGACGGGCAAATTGGCTATGGCATTTTACCCGACGATATTATAAAGGTTAAGCTAGACTCAGACCTTCACGTATATACAATAGAACTTGAAGGTCGTAGTTATTATGACACTCTTAAGAAAAAATTACGTTGGGGTTTCAATGCTATTTCAGACGGAGGAGATATGGCTTGATAGAAGAACTTTTCGTCCGTGGAGTTGGTGGTATAAAAGAAGCCAAGCTAACCTTTAAGGGTGATTTTATTGTACTTACAGGAGAAAGCGGGGCAGGCAAAAGTAGCCTCGTAAGAGCAATGGAATTTATCACTGGCAAAAGAGCTCAAACAAATATGATTCATACTTTGGAAGATTCATGTTATATTACGATGTCTTTATCATCTAATAATAAAAAAGAAAACGATAATCTGCCAGATGTGTATAAATCACAGGATGGAATAACTGTGGTGGAAAGATCTTTTAGTAAATCAGGTAAAGGAAAAACTTCGATACAAGGTTTTTCTACTTCAATTAACATGCTATCCAACTTAATGGAAAAAAAGGTTGTAATACAAAGCCAGTTCTCTCAGCTTGACCTTATTGACCAATCAAAACAAATGGAATTATTAGACTCATTTGGAAGTGACTTGCTAAAAAAAACAGCAAGTGAACTTTATCATATATTTAACGAAACCATTAACATTGAAAAAGAACTACTTAACCTTAGAAAAAAACGCAGAGAAATTGAAAATACATATCAAGACTACGAAACTATTTTAGAAGAAATTAAAATACTAAACCTACAAGTAAATAGTGAAGAATTATGGCAGAAAGAACTGGCCGAACTGCAAAATACGTATGAACACAATATGACATTTAGAGACATTTCTCAAAAACTACAGGGCTCTCCTTCTAACGATGGAGTCTTGGATGAGTTAGAAAAGCTTTCCAAACAAACATATGACTTAACGACTGACGATAAATCTATCCATCATTGTATTGAAAAGATACTCTTCTCAACTCAAGAACTTACAAAAAAGCTTGCTGAAATTACACTTTCTGATCTTGAATTAAAAAAAATAGAAGAAAAGCACCTCCTCCTAGAAAAAAAGATAGGTTCGCTGAGAAAACTAAAAAGAACATTAGGTGTTTCTGATTCCAAAGATGTTATTGATTATGCAAGAAAAGCAACTTACGATATAGAATGGCTTAAAAACTCTAATAAGACGCTTGACGACTTGACAGACCAAGTAGAAAAACATAAAAGAGATATCTCTTCAAAAGCTCTTGCTCTTAGAGCACTTCGAAAAGAATCCGGAGAAGCGCTATCTAAAATTGTGAATAATAATTTAAAAGAAATGGCTATGGAATATGCTAATTTTGGAGTTGTAATTGATGGACATGATAAAGTTCGTGCTACTGGTGCTGACAGAGTCTCTTTCACACTTGCACTCCTAAATCAAGAGCCCCTTCCTGTTGCAAAGAATGCTTCAGGTGGAGAATTAAGCCGAATATTGATATCCTTACAATTAGCACTTGGAGACAACAACTTACCTGACACACTTGTCTTTGACGAAGTGGAAGCGGGACTTGGTGGTAGAACGGCCCTTCTCGCTGGATACAAACTTAAAGAGTTGTCCAAAAGATGTAGAACTATACTTATAACACATGAGGCTACTATTGCGGCTATGGCTGATCAACACTTTTTAGTAAAAAGGGTAGGAGATAACACAAGTATTGAAGAAGTTAGAGGAGTAGAACGCGAGCGTGAAATTGCAAGAATGCTAGCCGGGGATGAAAACTCAGCAGAAGCCTTAAAACATGCTAATGCCCTTCTTTATAACACCTAATACCTTTCCTTAGTCTAAATATTCTTCTATAATTACTTAAAATCTTATATGTTTCATGAAATTTAAAATATATATTTCTAATTTTAATTAAAAATTCTTGACATTTATATATAAAACCAGTAGAATGCACAAGTTATAGAACACGCTTGATGTGGGCTTTAAAAGCTTTTTAGCTGCCTAACATACAGCGGAGGGAGGAAAATCGATGTATGCAATAATTGAAACAGCAGGTAAACAGTATCGAGTATCAGAAGGGGACAAAATTCGTGTAGAAAAAATCGATGCAGAAAATGATGCAGAGATTACTTTCGATAAGGTTATTCTCTTAGGTAAGGATGACACCCCTCTTATCGGCACGCCTTATGTAGAAGGCGCATCTGTAACGGCGAAAATTCTTGAACACGGTAAAGAAGATAAGGTTATAGTTTTTCGATATCGTAGAAAAAAGAACTACAGAAAGTTTAGAAATCATCGCCAGCAGTATACATCTATATTAATCAAAAGCATTAATGCCTAAAGGGGGACAATAAACATGGCACATAAAAAAGGACAGGGCAGTAGTACAAACGGTCGCGATAGTCAGCCCAAATATCTTGGTATAAAACGTAGTGACGGACAATTTGTCAATGCTGGTACAATCTTAGTACGTCAACGTGGAACAAAATTTCATCCCGGCAATAATGTAGGTTTGGGAAGAGATTATACACTCTTTGCACTTAGAACTGGTAAGGTTCGCTTTTTAACTAAAGCAAAACGGAAGTTCGTAACTGTCGAACCCGAAACTCTTTAGTTCTTCAAAAATAAAGCTACTAAAGGGGGCCTTAAATTAGGCCCCCTTTAATTTTCAGATTACCCTAGAAGTTTTTAAAAATGAGGTATTTATATGAAATTTGTTGATTCACTACGAGTTTCTGCCAAGGCTGGAAGAGGTGGAAACGGATGTATGAGTTTTTTAAGAGAAAAATTTAAACCTAATGGCGGACCTGACGGTGGAAATGGTGGGCGTGGAGGTAGTATAATATTTGAAGCCACTACAAATATACAGACTCTCGCTGACCTGGAACATTTAAGAATCATAAAAGGAGTCAATGGTGTACACGGAAAAGGACGCCAAAAAAATGGTGCAGCCGGAACAGATACTGTCATCTTTGTGCCATGTGGTACTCTTTTTTATGACGCAGAAACGAACTTAGGACTTGCAGATCTTGTAGAGCCTGGAGATCGCTTTTTTGCTGCTATGGGTGGAAGGGGAGGACGAGGCAACAAACACTTCGCGTCTTCTAGAAGAAAAGCCCCCAGATTTTGCGAGAAAGGTGATTTAGGAGAAGAAGTTGAATTACGTTTAGAATTGCATCTAATAGCTGATATAGGGTTGGTAGGGTTACCAAATGTTGGTAAATCAAGTATTTTAGCAGCGATATCCAATGCAGAACCAAAAATTGCTGATTATCCCTTTACTACACTTTCGCCGAATCTTGGGGTATTAAACACTGGATTCGAACGGATTGTAATCGCAGATATTCCTGGCCTTATTGAAGGAGCCCATCTTAATAAAGGATTGGGCTTAGAATTTTTAAGGCACATAGAACGTACTCGACTTTTAATACACGTGCTTAGTTTAGAACACAATGATTTTAATCAACATATAGCGGATTTCGAAATAATTAGACATGAAATGAAATCATATGATAATCAATTAAAAGAACGCCCTTATATAGTAGTTGGAAATAAAATCGACGTATTGGATGATACTAATGAAGTTATAAAAGCTTTAGAAAAACATTTTAAAAAGAATAATATTAAGTTTTATCCTATCAGTGCATTAACTGGAGAAGGAGTTGTAGACTTAGTAAAACAGATAATAGAATTTTCCAAATCAAACCCCAGACCCCACAGTGAGGTACGATTATTTGCCGTTGAAGAGAAAATAGATAATACTTTAAAGCGTCAGAAAAACAAGATAGAAGTAATAAAACTCCATGGAGGCGGATTTCAAGTCATACATAGACAGCTCGAAAAGGCCGCAGAAAGATATGATTTAACCCAGGATGAAAATTTAGGACGCTTTATAATATTACTTAGAAAATATAAAGTTGAACAACTTCTTGAGGCAGCTGGTGCACAAGCCGGTGATACAGTGACAATTGGATATAGTGATTTTAATTTTTATCCTGGTTATTTTCCACCAGATATGGATGAAGATAATCAAGAAACAGATAGTAATGAAAATACAAGCGAATAGTATTAAACAAAATATGAAAAAATCAACTATCATTACCTACGGAGGCCACATGAAAAACTGCCCTATTAGAAAGATAGGAATAATGGGAGGGACTTTTGACCCTATACACTACGGACACCTTAGGGCTGCAGATGAAGCTCATGCTGCACTGAACTTGTCCGAAGTAATTTTTATACCAACAGGAGTTCCCCCACACAAAACAGGACAAAGGGTTACCTCTGCCGAAGACCGGTATATGATGACCGTATTAGCAACTACTGACTGTCCCTATTTTAGTGTTTCAAGAATAGAAATAGAAAGAAAGGGAACAAGTTACACTGCAGACACACTAAACATACTTAGTTTAATGCCAGAATATCAAGACGCGGAGTTTTATTTTATTACAGGCTTAGATGCAGTTATGAATATACTTACGTGGAAAAATACAGGTGACATTCTCAAAAAGTGTAAATTTGTAGCTGTTAGTCGCTATGGCTATACACATAAACATCTTCAAAATGAGCTAACAAAAGATTTTTTAAAGCTTATCATTCCCCTTGAAATACCTCTCTTGGCTATTTCAAGCACAGAATTACGCGAGCGAATTAGAAACAATAGAAGTATACGTTTTTTGGTGCCACCACTTGTTGATAATTTTATTGAAAAAAATAATTTATACAAAAAATCATATGGAGGTATATAGGTGAAGCTCAATAAAAAAAGTATTATTATGATTTTTTGTGCAATTCTTTCTCTAACTGCTGGAATAGGATTACGTTTTTATAATGCCCTTCACTCAACCTCAAGCGATATTTTAAAAGAGGTTCAAAAAAATATTGATAGTGAAAGTGCTCAGTATAGGATATTAAAGGAGCAAGGACGCTTTAATATTTTAGTTTTGGGAGAAGATAATGTTGACAGTTCAAGAAGATCTGACACCATCTTATTTGTAACTATCGATATAGATGATAAAAATGTACGCATATTATCTTTACCTAGAGATACAAGGGTAGAGGTTTCTGGATACGGCTACCAAAAATTAAACCATGCTTTTGCTTTCGGAGGGCCAGATCTTATAAAAGCTACTGTTGAAAAATATATTGACCAACCTATTCTATACTATCTACTTGTTGACTATGACTCTTTCCCTGCCCTTGTAGACGCTTTGGGTGGCATAGAAATTGATGTACCCAAAAAGATGCGGTATGTAGATCGAGCAGGAAAGCTAGACATCAATATAAAACCCGGGCTTCAGCTTATGGATGGGCAAACTGCATTACATTTTGTAAGATATCGTAAGGATGCATCTGGAGATATAGGGAGAGTACATAGACAACAACAATTTATCAAAGCCTTGGTTAAAAAAGCTTACGATCCAAGTAATATTATAAAAATTCCCAAAATAACAAAACAATTAATAAGGCTGTTTAAAACAGATATGTCGCCATTATTAGCTGTTCAGTTAGCAGGATTCATACAAAATGAGTTGCCTAGAAATCAGATATTCTTTTCAACTTTACATGGGACCCCAGACTTTATAGGTAAACTTAGTTACTGGATTGGAGATGTAGAAGAAGCAAAACAATTTATAAGTGAGCCTGTAGAAGTTCTCCTGTCTGGAAATGGTAAATTAAATAAAACTACAACTTTTGCTGGTGTATCAATGACATATTCTAATGCTACAGATGATATAAATAATCTTGGCACTGAAAATAGTAGTAGTAATAATAATATTATTAAAGGATCTGAAATTGATAACAAAGAGAATATATTAACAAACATAAAGTCCATGTCCGATTCTATAGCGGTATTAAATGGAACTGGCAAGGCAGGAATAGCCGAAAAAGTTGCGACTAAATTACAACAAATAGGAATAGATGTTATCCATAAAGGCAATGCAAAACACTTTGACTACAAGACTATGAATATCATATACCCAACAACAGCATCATTATCATGTATAAATACTGCCCAAACACTGGGTCGTTTGATGAATATTCCACAAACTCTCATTAGGCAAAACAAACAAGCTTATTATGCAACAATTATAATTGGACACGACTATGATCTTTTATTGTCCAGGCTAGATAGGATTATTGAAATTACAAGCAAAAAGACACATTAAGCAATTAAACAAAAATATACAAAAGAATATAAAAGGGATGATATTTTATGAATACAAACACATTAAGAGATGAATTTTTAGCCCAATATAAGCCTATAGCAGATGCCTTAATAGAAAAACACGCTTTATCCGTCACCTTACATGACTTATCCCAGGTGTCAGGGTTCACAGAGGCCTTTATTGTCGCAATTGCACAATCAGATTTACACGCGAAAACACTAAAAGACATTACAAGTAGAATATTAGACGATTTAAAATTACCACATAATATTGAAGGAGAAAACAGTTCTAAATGGTGCCTAATGGATGCTGGACACCTTGTAGTTAATATATTAAGCAAAGAAGGGAATGAGTACTATCGACTAGATTCTCTTTGGGGAGACGCTCCGGCAAAACACTTTGAAGACGAAGAAAATAAGCTTTGATATTTTTTACCTTTTACACATATACAAAGTTAATTTCTATTAAATAAATATTAGTTTTATAACCTACATTTAGAATCACTTTGAGTGAGAGAAGTGGGTATAAAGAATACAAAAATATAGCGGCCAACTTTATAAAGAAACAGAAAACATAAAAAGACCGCTATATTTAATATTAAATTAATGTCTTATAATATATCTTATGTTACGTTAATTCTATAAAATTATTATTTAACTTTTCACAGCTTTTTTAACTATATCAAAAAAACTATTAGGGTCTATCGAAGCACCACCGACTAGAACACCATCAATATCTTTTTCAGTTAAAAATGATTCTGTGTTATTTGTTTTTACACTTCCACCATAGAGAATAACACTCTTACTGGCTTCCTTTTCTCCAAATGATTCGGATATTAACTCCCTTATAAAAGAGCAAACATTTTGTGCATCAGAAGAAGTTGCTGTGATTCCAGATCCAATTGCCCATATCGGCTCGTAAGCTATTATTATTTTTTTGGAAAATTGATCAATTTTTATTTCATTTAGTCCCTCTAGAAATTGCTTTCTTATAACTTCATGTGTTTTTTGTGACTCTTTTTCTTCAAGATGCTCGCCTAAACAGAATACTGTTGTCAGATCTTCTTCAAGTGCAGCTGATATTTTTTTATTTAGAAATATATTTGTTTCATTAAACAAAGTACGCCTCTCACTATGTCCTATAATAACATGTGAACAGCCTGCTTCTTTCAACATCTGTGCTGAAATTTCCCCTGTATAAGCACCTTTTTTTTCCCAGTGCATGTTTTGGCCACCTAATATAATAGGTAGTCCTGTTTTTACTTTTTCATGGATAATATTTGATAGTGAGATTGAAGGTGGAAATATCGCTATTTTTATCTTTTCATCTTTTTGAGCTTTTATTACGCTCGTTGTTTGAAAAAACAACTCCGCAAATCGTAATATATAATCCGTGGCTTCCTTAGGTCCGTTAGCCATTTTCCAATTACCAGCAATAAATTTTTCACGCATCAACACACGCCTCCTAATAAAGTATAATTAGCAGCCTGTTTTCATTAATGGTTCTATTCCTGGAAGCATCTTTCCTTCAAAAAATTCCAGGCTCGCTCCCCCACCACTTGAGACATGAGAGACTCTGTCTTTATCTTGAAAAACTACTACTGCTGCAGCTGAATCTCCACCGCCTATAACAGTAAATGCATTATTTTTTGCCGTGGCCTCACCTAAAGCAAGAGCAATCGATCTTGTTCCATTTGAAAAACTCTGTATTTCAAAGACCCCCATTGGCCCATTCCAAAGAATCGTTTTTGCCTTTGATATTTCTTCTTTAAACAACTCAACTGTTAGAGGACCAATATCCAATCCCATTAAATCGGAAGGGATTTTATCAACTAATACTGTTTTACAGGGCGAGGCAAAACTACATTCAGCTGCGACAACAATGTCTATAGGTAGCAGCACCTTCACTCCTAATTCCTTTGCGTAAGACAATGTTTCTTTAGCATAGTCAAGTCGATCATAATCACAAAGAGAATTACCTATACAATATCCCGCAGCCTTTAAAAAAGTAAATGCCATGCCACCACCGATAAGTATTGTATCTGCTTTAGTTATTAAGTTTTTTACCGCTCCTATTTTATCGGACACCTTTGCTCCTCCAAGTATTAAGAGAAAGGGTTTTTCTGGGGTATCTCTTATAGAACCAAGAATTTCAATTTCTTTTTGCATTAATTTTCCGGCATATGTAGGCAATATCTTTGCAATTGCAACCGTAGATGCATGTGTTCTATGTGCCACACTAAAAGCATCCATAATAAATAAATCAAAATTTTCGGCAAGTTGTTGAGCAAAAACATAATCATTTTTCTCTTCCTC
This sequence comes from Synergistaceae bacterium, assembly GCA_012728235.1. NCBI lineage: Bacteria > Thermotogati > Synergistota > Synergistia > Synergistales > Synergistaceae > Synergistaceae bacterium. The sequence goes on along the minus strand of JAAYFL010000028.1, from coordinate 39,408 downwards.
AGCATAGTAACGAACGTTCTCAAGAAGAAGAATATCTTTAGAATCCCAGTTAGAAACCGCTTCTAATACTTTCTCTCCTATACAGTCTTGCACAAATCGGACATTCCAGCCTGTTATCCTAGCCAACTCTTCTCCCATTGGTTCAAGAGAAAATTCTGGGTTACGAACACCTTTAGGGCGGCCTAGATGTGACAATATCGCCACTTTGGCATCTGCTTCGAGAAGGGACTTTATGGTAGCCAGGTGAGATATGATTCGAGTGTTATCACTTACTTTTCCATCGTGAAAAGGAACATTAAAATCCACCCGAAGTAATACTCTTTTACCCCTAACTTCGTTAGGGGTAAAAGCATTAAGACACACGGTTATAAGCCTTTCTTAAAAACAAAGTTTGCTAAATCGATAACTCTTTTACTGTAGGCCCATTCATTGTCATACCACGCAAGTACTTTTACAAGATTATCTCCAATAACTAAGGTATGATTTGGAGCAAAAATAGAAGAGTGACTGTCTCCTATAAAATCCATCGAAACCAAATCTTCCGTTTCATAACCAAGTATACCCTTGAGAACTCCATCGGAATATTCTTTCATAGCTCCATTAATATCCTCAACTTTTACTTTCTTATCTAAAGTTACAGTAAGGTCTACAACAGATACGTTAGGAGTTGGCACTCTTAGGGCTAATCCATTTAACTTGCCTTTGAGCTCCGGCATTACTTCAGATATTGCCTTTGCTGCACCTGTAGTTGTTGGAATTATAGACAAAGCAGCAGCTCGTCCACGAGCAAGATTCGCTTTAGGGAAATCTAGCGTTACTTGATCGTTTGTATAAGAGTGTATGGTGTTCATTAAACCAGAAATAATACCAAATTCTTCGTGCAGAACCTTACAAACAGGTGCAAGACAATTAGTTGTACAAGAAGCGTTCGAAATAATGTTATGAGTTTTAGCATTATAGATGTTTTCATTAACCCCCATTACCACCGTGACATGATGATTTTTTGCAGGAGCTGTTATGATAACTTTTTTGGCACCCGATGAAATGTGAGCTTCGGCCTTCTCGGCATTTGTAAATCTTCCTGTTGATTCAATTACCAAATCTACTCCTAAATCATTCCATGGAAGCCTTGTTGGATCTGCCTCAGAAAAAGTTCTTATTTTTTTGCCATTTACAACAAGATCATTTTGTTCTAAAGATACTTCTCCAGGGAAACGACGAAATACAGAATCATATTTTAAAAGATATTCTAAAGATGTAGGTGGAGTCAGATCATTGACTGCAACAATATCAAAGAGATTATCAACTTCACTATTAGCAAAAAAAGCCCGCATTGATAGACGTCCTATCCTTCCAAATCCATTGATAGCCACTTTATATTTTGACATAAAAAAGCCTCCCTAATTTATATATATTTGTTGCTTACTAATAGGAGGCACATTAAAGAATTCCCCTATTAGCAGGCGTACATTAACTAAAAAATTGTCTTTTATGCCCTATACAAGATCTTCGAAAAGCACTCTTAAAAGCTCTCCGTGGGCAGTGGCACTTAATACGTCTCCATGTGCCCTGTAAGGCATAATGCCGTCAAAATATTCTGCCACACCACCAAGACACCCATGTCTTAAGTGAGAATTAAAAGGTCTTATAAAAATCCAACCTAAGTCTTTTCTAGTAGGATTACATTTTAAATAGGCAGTAATAAAATGTCCTAGCAACCACGTCCAAGCCATTCCACGAAAACGCGCCTTTTGTCTCTGATCTAGTCTTCCTTCTGAACGGCCTTTAAACTTATCGTGATGCGGATCTAAGGTGCGTAGCCCATATGTTGTATACAACTCATCCCAACAAAGTCTTAATATTTTTTTGGAGAAATCATGTCCTTCAAAAGGACTATATGGCAATGATATAGCCAAAATTTGATTTGGCCTGATAGACATATCTTGTTGCTTGCTTTCAGGGTCAACAAAATCAAATAATCCACCCATTTCTGAACACCAGAAGACTTTATGAAATGATTCAACACATAAGGCGGCAATTCTAGAATATTTCTCTTTCAAATTACTTTCTTCAGAGTACTTTTCAGCTACTTTTATTGCATTGTACCAAAGAGCATTAACTTCTACTAAATAGCCAATCCTTGATACTATTTCTTTTCCGTTAATTACACTATGCATCCATTGTCTTGGTGTATCTGTTTTTTTTATACACAATAAGCCGTTTTCTTCGTAGGTTGTATCAAGCTCAGGAATTCCATACAAATATTTGTCTACTATAGAATGAATGGCATCTGTGATTAGCTTTTTATTATCTATTGTGATATTTTCGACATGATTTAGAAATTTATCGGCTGCATAAACAAACCAAAGACCACTATCGACACATTCGAAAATAGGGACTCCATCTGCAGTTAAATATTCGGGCATAATCCAACCACACTCTCTAGCTCTTTCTAACCATAGGGTTAAAGTCCTTTCAGCTAGTGATTCCCGTCCTGTTGCTAAAGTTAAACCTGGAAGAGAAATAAAAGTGTCCCTTGATCTTATTTCTACCGAAGGGTATCCAGTATATATTGTAGGAATAGAATCTGGCCTGTCGTCTACTAAATGATAGGAAGCAAAAAGCATATCTTGTTCCGCACTACTCAACGCAGGTAATTTAGCCTTTTTTATTACATGATCAAATCTTCCTGCAGCTTCTTTTTCCAGTAAAGCAAGCTCTTCCATGGAAAAAACAGTAGGCTCTGAAGAAAGAACAACATATAATGTATCGCCTTCAGCAATTTCTTTTGTCAAAGATCCTGGTGACCATAGTTTGTCGAGAGACAAAGCATCTTCACTATCGTCTTGTTTATAGTATATATTTTCAAACCATAAAGGCTTAGTTGACCATTCCCCTGACGTAAATGAACAATAGCTTTTTAGCCCTCTTCCTTCAATATTAAGGAGGTTTGTAGCTAGATTATTCACCTCAAATTTATCTTTTCCTAAATCTGAAGTTTGATTATTGGGTCTGTGTGCAAATAGAGGACGTAAGTCAAGCTTGATCTTGTCAGGTGCTGCTAGCAACTCATATTTTAGAATTGTGCAAGGTTTGCCTCGTGGCATAAAAATTGATTTTTTGAGAAGTATGCTGTGAATAACAAATAAGATGCTTGGAAAGGGATTACCTTGATATTCTTGTATATACCTATATCCATCCGGATATACTAAATCTTTATAGTGGTTTGTAGAAAGTAGATATTTTTTGTTTTGGTAAGAAACAGTCTCTTCGATTTTACTTATGAGTACAGAGTGTTGCGTATCTTCATTTGGGCGGGTAACTAAGAGTCCATGCTCTCTTCTTGTATTGGCTCCTATTACTGTTGAAAAGCTATAACTTCCTAATCCGTTTGAAACTAAAAACTCTCTTCCCGCCCCCTTTTCATAGGTATTGACATCTGCTTTTCCAAGATACATACTCACCATCTCCTTATCAGAAATATTATTTTCTTAATACTTCTTCCAATTTTCTCCATCTATATTTTACCGTACTTTTGGTAATTGGTCTTGATAAAAATTGTCCCAATTCACCCAAAGTTGCACTCGGGTTTTCTTTTCTTAGAAAAACTAGCTCTTTAAGATGCTCTGGTAAGGTCTCTACCAAACCTTGAGTTTCTAATTTTTTAATTGTTTGAAGCTGGTTTTGTGCAACCGCTAAGCTTTTGTTTATATTTGCAGAATCACAGTTTACAAGTTTGTTTGCCCTATTTCTCATCATTCGTAAAATTGCCGTTTCTTCTAATGCAAGTGTTGTTCGAACAAAACCCAGACGGGAAAGAAGTGTCACAATTTGTTGTTGATTTCTTAAAATTAACTCACGTGTTTTTATTCTTTTTCTTACTCCTATTGAAAATCCTGCAGATTTAAGTATACTTTGTAATCTATCGGGGATACTGTTGTTTTCTGGCAACCTTATTACAAGATAATAACCAGATTTAGGTAGATAAAGAGAGCCGCAACTACCCCATACCCCTCTGATCCAATTCCAATTGCGTTCTCTTCGTCCAAAACTAGATGATCTTAGTATAATATCTTTAGCCATGCTCTCTTTAATTCGGAAAACTGTCTTGCCTTTTATATTTGTATTTATTATTTGTATTACATCTTTGGCATTCATTGTTTTATTGAATGTTGGAATCTCTGAAAAAAGATAAAGTAGTCTACGAATTGTAAACAACCTACGAGACGAAAAAACGTAATAATCAGAATCTTTCCTATAATTTAGTCCATTAATTATTCCTGCAATTTCGTCTTCTACTGGCTTAATAAATGGGATAGTGAGCCATTCGTCCCACAAAATATGTTCAAGATGTTTCATTCACTTTACCAAATTTTACTCTGTTTTCTTCAGCTAACGTCATTATGCTGTCTGTCAAGTTATACGTATCATGCCTAAGATACTTATCGTCCTTTATATATATAAAATCACCGTATATTACCGTTACGCCTAATGACTGTAAATATTTCTCTTCTCGATCAGACAAATACAGTGGATCTGCTCCAATATTGCTATATCTTTTTAAGTATTCTTCTGAAATAGGAGCTTGATTTGCGATTACATAGTCCGGAACAACTCCTAAAACACCAGTAATCCAATCAATATGAGAAAGGATATTCATCCCCTCTGTTTCCTTTGGTTGTGTAACAAGATTTGCAATATAGACAATAGGCACTGATGTGTTTTTTAGTTGAAAAGCCAAGTCTTTTAACAAAAGGTTTGGCAAAAGACTTGTAAACAAACTCCCGGGGCCCAATACTATAAGATCCGCGTCATCCACTGCTTTGATGACACTTTCAAGGGGCTTTGCATTTGTTGGCTCTAACCAAAGTTTAGAAAGATTGCTGCCGTTATCAGATATTTCAAGTTCACCACTTACTATTTTACCGTCAAATGTTTCACCCTTAAGCGTGACTGTTTCAGTAGTAACTGGTAGAACTTGGCCTCTTATTGCAAGTAATTTATTAAGTTCTTGCACAGCCCGTTGAAAATCTCCAACCATTTCCGTAGCAGCTAGCAAAATAAGATTTCCTAGACTATGTCCTCTTAGCTCTCCTCTATCAAATCTAAAGTTAAGCAGACTGTTCAATGAGTTATCATTCTCTGCCAAAGCGACTATGCAATTTCGTATATCACCTGGGGGCAGCATCCCCCATTCGTGTCGTATTCGACCGGAACTCCCGCCTTCGTCCGTTACTGCTACTACAGCGGTGATATTCCTAGTATAGCCTTTTAAGCCGACTAAAAGTGTAGAAAGTCCTGTGCCACCACCGATTGTAACTATTTTAGGCCCCAATGAAAGCCGATAGTCCTCATTGTTAATACGAGGGAAATGTTTGGGGTTAATACTCATAAGAACAGAATATTTGCCAGAGTAAATTAAATAGGCCAACAATGCGACTATTAATATCAACATTAATATAAAATAAAGTAAGGAACTCACTAATGATTCTCCTTGCCGATATCTCGATGCTCTATAACTATTTTGTTGCCTATTTTCAACAGTTTAGATGCAAGTGTCTCCACAATAGCAACAGAACGGTGACGCCCTCCTGTACATCCTATTGCAATATGAAGTTGTTTTTTACCAGTATTACTGTAAATTGGCGCTACAAAAGTAAATAGATCTTCTGCCTTATCTATAAATTCATCAAATGCGTCTATTTTCTTTAAAAAATTAAGGACTTGTTTATCCTTGCCTGTTAAATGTTTTAGCTCATTTACATAGTTAGGATTATTTAAAAATCTAACATCTAAAATATAATCAGCGTCATGTGGTAGTCCATATTTGAAGCCAAATGAACTTATGACAATAATTGGTCTATCTGCATTAACATTAATACTGTCTAAAAGTTTTTTCTTAAAATCAAGCAAGCTAAATTCGGAAGTATCTATTATTATATCAGCCTGATTGCGTATAGGTCCTAAAAGTTCTTTTTCTCTTGTGATTCCACCGAGCAATGTCGTCCCTTTTGCCATCGGATGGCGACGTCTAGTTGTTTCAAATCTTCTTACTAAACATTCGTCTGAAGCCTCTACAAAGAGGATTTCAAAGTTATTAATGCTCTTTTTTAGCTCTACAGTAGCTTCTTTAAGTTCTATAAGTGGTTTCTCTCCCCGCACATCCACGACGGCAGCTACACCATTATTGATTGCAGATGGCCTAGTAGTAAGCACTTCTATAAGTTGTGGCATGAGGATTAGAGGTAAGTTATCTATAACATAAAAACCTTGATCTTCAAAAACGTTAAGAGCAGAGGATTTTCCAGCTCCTGACATTCCTGTGATAATTACAAAACGTTTTATTTTATTATTTTTAAGAATTTCTCGCATAAACAAAATCTTCTCCTTCAACGATGAAGTTTAAAAAGTTTATTTATATGGAGCAATCTTCATTCTTACATTAAGTATAACAGGTTATTTACATTACTCAATTCTGTAATATCGGGCAGTATAATTGCGTTATAACAAGCTAATTAAGAAATAAAGAGTCACCAAATGAAAAAAAACGATATCTTTCAGATATAGCTTCTTGATAAATTGACAAAAGATTGTCATACCCCCCAAAAGCGGCTACAAGCATTAACAAAGTGCTTTTGGGAAGATGAAAGTTAGTTATCAGGGCATCGACTACCTTAAATTTATATCCGGGAGTGATAAATAAATCTGTCTCTAAGCTTCCACTGCGTATTGTTCCAAAAACTTTAGCAAATGATTCTAGTGTGCGGACTACTGTAGTCCCTACAGCTATAATGCGCCCCCCCCTTTTTTTTGTTTCTATAATCATTTTCGCAGCGATATCTGAGACCTCACATAATTCTTTATGCATTATGTGTTTAGAAATAAGCTCCTCTTTTACTGGCCTAAATGTCCCCAGTCCCACTCTTAATGTTATACAGGTGCGTTTTATGCCTTTTGCATCCAATTTTTCCAGTAGTTCCTGTGTAAAATGCAATCCGGCAGTAGGTGAGGCGACTGAGTTCTCTTTTTCTTTTTTTGCATAAACAGTTTGATACTGTTCCGGCTCACTATGAGTGTTAGTGATATAGTGTGGTAATGGCAACCTTCCAAGCTTCTCCATTATCAAAAGAGGATTAAGAGAATCTTTAAAATAAACTTCTCTAACCCCGTCATCAAGCTTTTTACCAATAATAATTTCTGTACCATCTTCCAAAACAACGGCTGTCCCCATGGGGAGTTTTCTGCCAGGTTTAACAAGTGCTGTCCATGTTTTACCGGCACTTTCGTTTTCTATGGTTTTATTTTCATTTAGAAATAGCACTTCAACTTTTGCCCCACCGTTCTTTTTCACTCCCTGAAGGCGTGCGGGTAGAACTCTCGTATCATTAAGAACAAGAAGATCTCCGGGGTGTAGATGGTCTGATAAATTCTTAAATAAAACGTGCTTAAATGGGCTATCCCCCGCTCTGCTTGCAATTAACAATCGACAAGCATCTCTTGGTTCCACAGGATCTTGTGCTATAAGCTCTTCGGGTAATACATAGTCAAAAGATGAGGTCTGAGATAAGTCAATTGAGTTTTTGTTTTGCAAGGTTGTGCATTCTCCTTCTTTTGCAATATAACCTAATTACTACTAACAAGAATAATATTACATTTCTTAATAAACAAAAACAAATAATCACAATATAAAAATCAATCATGATCAGTGTAATTTTATATTATATAAAAATGAAGATATGAGAAAAGTTTTTTGAAAAAATATAGCGTTCCGTGAAATGAGCTTATAAAGTTATCTTTTCTATTCTAAATCATCTAAAAGTTGAGTTTGATTGTTATTAGAAAAGTGTTGTGGTATTGGAATGCACAAATACTCCCATGTGGCACGCGTAGCCTTTCTTCCCCTTGGAGTTCGCTCAAGAAGACCTTTTTGTATAAGGTACGGTTCATATATATCTTCAATAGTTTGAGCATCCTCATTTAAGGCCGCAGCCAGAGTGGAAAGACCTACTGGACCACCATCAAATAACTCAACAAGTGCTTTTAGAAACTTTCTATCCCCTTCATCTAAACCTTCCGCATCGATACCCAACATGTCTAGTGCAAACTTTGCATGGTCTCGTTCTATTTTCTTCACTCTTTTGACTTCTGCTACATCTCTAACTCGCCTTAGAAGACGAAGGGCGACTCTAGGGGTTCCTCTTGATCTTATGCCGATTTCTTCTGCTGCATTATTTAAAATCTCAATTCCTAGAACTGAGGCCCCTCTTTTTACAATATCAGTCAATTCTTTCGGAGAATAGAGACTAAGTTGTTCTACAATACCAAATCTAGCTCTTAATGGAGATGTTAATAGACCTAGCCTTGTAGTTGCACCTATTAACGTAAATTTCGGAAGTGAAAGCCTTATGCTTCTTGCTAGAGGTCCCTTGCCAACAATTATAGATAGGGAAAAATCTTCCATAGCTGAATAAAGAATTTCCTCAATATTAGCTGACATTCTATGTATTTCATCAATAAATAACACGTCATTCGGTTGTATGTTCGATAATATGGCTGCCAGGTCCCCTGCTCTTTCTAATGCAGGGCCCGTAGTTACGCGAAGCGTTCCTTTCATTTCCATAGCAATTATTCCTGCTAGGGTTGTTTTTCCAAGCCCTGGCGGACCATAGAAGAGAGTGTGATCTAAAGGTTCTTCGCGTAAAATTGATGCCTCCAAATAAATACTAAGCTTATCCTTAAGTGTCGATTGGCCTATAAACTCATCTAAGCATTGTGGTCTTAAAGATAAGACATCTTCTTCTTTTTCTAATCGGATAGACTCTATTAGTTTATTTGGTTGTGAATTGTCTTCAATCATTATATTCCCTCACATTAAAAACCTAACTAGTTACGCTGTAGTATTGACAGGGTAGCTTTTAAAAGATTTTCTTCCGTTAGCATACTTTTATCTTCATATGCAGATTTCGATAAAGATATAGCCTTCATTGATTCTGTAATTGAAAAACCTAAGCCAGTCAATGCATCCAATACAATTTTATCCAATGTAAATGCCGTTTGATTTATTCCAGAGCTATCATTTAGGTTTATATCAGGAAATTTCTTTGCTATTTTGGGTTTTAGCTCAAAACAAATCCTTTCAATACGCTTGGCACCGAGCCCTGGAACAGAGAGAACGGTTGTATTGCCTAAGGTTATGGCCTTTAGAATATCTTCAGCATCTAAATACTGTAGTATTGTTATCGCTAATTTACCACCAACTGTTTTAACTTTTACCAATTCTAAAAATAAATCACGTTCTCTTTCGGTAAGAAAACCAAAAATAGAAATTCCTGCTGCAGATACCTGTAAAAACGTATAACAAAAAAGATCATCTCCGACAGAAATCGTTCGGAGAAGAGAAGCTGTGCTAAACACCTTTATGCCAAATCCTGAAACGTCTAAAACTATGCCATCCCCTTCTATGAAAAGCACCTTGCCTTGCAACGTTTCTATCATTGCTGATACCCCCTTGCAAGATTAACATCGTAAGTTCTTGAATAAAGACCTGCTATAGCGATTGCTAGGGCATCCGCTGCATCATCTGGACTTGGTCTTTTTGTAAGGCCTAAAATATTGGCTACCATACCTTGCACCTGGCATTTTTCTGCAGCTCCATAACCACAAACAGCTAACTTGACATCTGATGGCTTCATTTCATATGGTTCTTTGCCCAATTCCGCTGCCATTAATAAAATAACGCCTCTTGCTTGCCAAACCATACCAGCTGTTGTTACATTACGACCAAAAAATAATTTTTCTACTGCTATTATATCTGGCTCATACTCTAATGCTTTTACTTTTAATTCGTTATATAAAACATGTAACCTTTGCGTCAAAGACAAATCGGTAGGAGTTTTTATTACACCATAACACTCACAAATTAATCTATCTCCCACCTGAGTAACCACTCCATATCCTAAAGTACCTAGACCTGGGTCTATTCCGAGTGACCTTATTTTATTTCCTATCAAATTATTATTCAATTTCTGCTAATATATCGTCCGGGATATCAAAGTTTGCATAAACAGCTTGTACATCTTCATTTTCTTCAAATCTTTCAACAAGTGAAATTAGTTTTTCTGCCTCAAATTTATCAGCAATAGCAACTGTATTTTGAGGAACCATTTCTATTTCCATTGACTCTAGGTTATAACCGGCATCCTTTATTGCTTGTCCAACAACGGAAAGGTCGCTCGGAAGACAGACCACTTCATAGCCTTCTCCATCAGAAGTTATATCCTCTGCACCTGCATCAATTGCGATAAGCATTAGCTCATCTTCATCTATTCCTTCGCCTGTTATATACAAAACTCCCTTACGATCAAAATTCCAAGCCACACAACCAAGCTCCCCTATGGAGCCTCCTGTTTTTGTAAACAAGAGCCTCATCTCAGAAGCTGTTCTATTCCGATTATCTGTCATTGTTTGGACCATTACTGCGACTCCATTGGGTCCATACCCCTCATAAATAACTTCTTCCATGGAGCCTCCAAACTCTCCGGTAGCACGCTTGATTGCCCTTTCAATATTATCCGTAGGAACATTTATTGCTCTTGCTCTGTCAATCGCAACTTTTAATCTGAAATTGATATTGGGGTCAGCACCACCTTCTTTTGCAGCAGAAATGATGGCTTTTATAGACTTTTGAAATGCTGCTCCTCTTTTAGCGTCTTGACCAGCTTTGCGATGTTTTATATTTGCCCACTTTGAATGTCCTGCCAAAAAAATCACTCCATATTATATTAATTTGTTTAAACCTAGGTTATATATTCAGGTATTCTTGCTATTATTGGAAATTCCCTTTTATGGCCAGATTTTTTAATTGCACTTTCAATCTTATTTTTTATTTCACATGTAGCATATCCGTCAAATAAATATCTATCTAATTGTTCATAGGTAAAGCCCATTTCTTTTTCATCAGACTGTCCTTCCCATAATCCGGCAGTAGGAACTCTTTCTACCAGCTTGCGTGGGACACCTATATGTGTAGCTAATGCTATCACTTCTCCCTTTAATAAATCTGCCAAGGGTAATATATCTACACCAGAGTCACCATGTTTGGTAAAATAGCCATATTCCAATTCATCTTTATTTGTTGCCCCACAGACCATATATCCATGTTGCTGGCCAATCGAATATAGAGTCGTCATCCTTAGACGAGGTTTTATATTAGCCTTAGCTATGCTAGTCAATGTGCCTAGTTCTCTTGTTAAAAAATTTAATATGGTATCGTACGTTTCCGTTAAATCAACTTTATACGTTTTAAATTTAAATTTTTCAGCCAAAAGATAAGCATATTCCTCATCTTTTGAGGAACTATGGCAAGGCATTAAAACTCCAATAGTCTTATCTGCACCCAAAGATTCGACTAAAAGCCCGGCGAGTAAGGCCGAATCTACGCCTCCACTTACACCTAGTACTGCACCGTTAATTCCATTTAAAGCAAACTGCTCGGTTATCCAACTTAATAAATAGTTATGCAGTTTTTCTACGTTTCTGTAAATTGACAAATGACAAGCCCCCTACTTACAACACAACAGGTTGTTTATATTTTATCATATTAAAAAGAGAGCTAAGAATTTGTTATTGTAGTATAAAGTTTTAATTTATAATGCCATTTATTTATAATAGTTCTTCTTTTTTACATATGCTTGCAACCATGACAGCTTTTATTGTATGCATCCGGTTTTCTGCTTCGTCAAATTGTTTTGCGTATTTAGATTCAAACACCTCTTCTGTTACCTCTTCGCCTTTGACAGCGGGAAGACAGTGTAGAAAGATTACATTTGGATTAGAAGTAGCCCTTATTAAATCCATATTAACCTGATATGGAGCAAGCATTTTCTTTCGATCCTCTTCTTTTTCATCTTCCCCCATCGAGACCCAAACATCTGTATAAATTATATCTGCATTTTTTACTGCAATGAATGGATCCTCAGTAATCTCGATGGTACTTCCAGAATTCAACGTATTTGCCATTTCTAAACATTCTCCAAGTAGTTTAGAACTAGGGGAGAGAATCTTGGGCGTCCCTATTGAGAAATTCATTCCCATTTTTACTGCACCAATCATTAATGAATTCGCCACATTATTTCTTCCATCCCCGATAAATGCAAATTTTAGTCCGTTCAGATGTCCAAAATTTTCTTTTATTGTAAGAAGATCTGCCAGAACTTGGGTTGGATGGTATTCATCCGTTAATCCATTCCACACAGGAACGCCTGCATATTTTGCAAGCTCTTCCAAATTGTCTTGACTAAAACCTCTATATTGAATTCCGTCAAAAAGTCTTCCTAATACTCTTGCTGTATCTTTTATATCTTCCTTGTGCCCTAATTGGATGTCATTTTTCCCAAGAAATTCAGGATGTCCACCCTCATCTATCACAGCTACTGTAAATGAACACCTTGTACGAGTTGAAGGTTTTTCGAAAATTAAAGCTATATTTTTTCCTGAAAGAAGAGAACCATATATTCCCTTTTTTTTCTTTATTTTTAATTTTTCTGCTAAATTTAATAGATATTCAATCTCCATTGGTGTATGGTTTTTAAGAGTTAGAAGATTACGGTTTTGAAGATTAATTTGCATGTTCGTTCCTCCTTATAAAATTTATATTTCTGATATTATTTTTTTTAAAATTTCTGGAAGTTTATCAATCGTTTCAGAACATATATGTTCTCCTTTCCTAAACAACAGAAATCCTTCCGGTGTGCCCGCTATTCCGATGTCTGCATCGGACGCTTCTCTTGGCCCGTTCACTTCACACCCCATAATTGCTATAGTTGTGCCATCTGGTAAGTTTTCAGGCAAGTTTTTTTGCACCAACCGTATCAATTTTTTAACGTCAATTCTTTTTCGACCACAAGTGGGACAGCTTATAAAATTATATCCTCTTTTTCTTATATGCAGTGTTCTAAGAATATGATATGCACACTCTACTTCTTTGACTGGAGGTTCTGTCAAACTAACACGTAAAGTATCTCCTATTCCCTGAGATAATAAAATGCCTATTCCTACTGCACTTTTAATAATCCCAGAATAGGCTTCTCCTGCCTCTGTTATGCCAATATGAATGGGATATGCATATTTTTGAGAAAGTAACTCATTGGCTCTTATGGTATCTAACACGTCCGTGGATTTAGCCGACAAAATAATATCATGAAAGTTATATTCAAGAAGGGTTGCCAGCTGTTTTTCAACTGCGTTAAAAAGAGCTATAGACCTATCTCCTTTTGCCTCCTTTATTTGACTATTACTTAATGAACCTGCATTTGCACCTATACGTATAACCGAATTTGTATCTTTTGCTGTTTCTACTATTTCTTTTATCCCTGTGGCATTACTCATATTTCCGGGATTTATTCTTATTGATCTACAGCCCAGCTCTAGTGCTTTAACAGCTAATATATAATTAAAGTGAATATCTGCCATAATTTTTAAACTTGATAATTCTATTATCTTTTTAAGGTTACCTGCTAAAGATATATCTGGAAAAGCGACTCTAACCAGTTCACATCCGCTTGTTGCAAGATCCTCCGTTTCTTTTAGACATGCCTTCAAATCTGAGAGTGGAGTTTTTAACATACTTTCAACTCTAACGGGGTTATTCCCTCCTATTTTTAAACCATCTATACTTACAGTTCTTTTACCGTACATACATTACCATCCCTTAAAAACTCTAAGCAAATCCTTAGCAGTTATAAATATTATTAAGGATATTAATATAATAAACCCAATATAGTGTATCCAGGTTTCGTATTTTTCTGGAACTTTTTTCTTAGTAATCATCTCTGCAATTATAAAGACAGCTCGTCCACCGTCTAGCGCAGGAAATGGGAACAAATTAAGAATACCTAAATTAAGGTTTATTACTCCCAAAAAAATAATAAAAGACCAAAATCCTTGTTTTATAGCGTTTCCTGCAATAACTGCAACACCTACCGGTCCTACAACATCAGAATATGCCTTGCCAGATATTATTTTTAGCAAACCTTTTATAATTTCTACTCCCATATTCCAAGAGTAACTCCAAGCTAGTACCACTGACTTTAAAATTGGATATTTATGAAACGGTGGTTGGACACCCAAGAGACGTTCGTTTCGTTCTTTATCTAGAGGTATGTCTATTCTCAGTTCTTTATTTTCACCATTTCTTGTAATAACAAATAAAAAACTATCGTCTATCGTTTTTTCTTGAAGCCTTTTTTTAATATCGGACCAATCTTTTAAATCTACTCCATTAATACTTTTTATAACATCTCCTTCTTTGAGGCCTGCAACAAACGCAGGCGTATCAGGTAAGACATTACCTATTACAGGTGAATCTACAACATAAACACCTTGACACGATAAATATATAACGGTAAGAATCCATGCCAAAAACAAATTTACAGCGGCACCCGACAATATAATGATTAGACGTTCCCAAGGTTTTTTATTGTTTAACGAACGAGTGCAATCATAATTTTCCTGCCTATCTATTTCGTTTAACTCCATATCTTCTCCGTCTAATTTAACGTAGCCACCAATTGGTAAGGCTCTAAATGACCAAAGTGTTTCGCCTTTTTGTTTATGAAAAATAGAGGGGCCCATGCCAAATGAAAACTCATGTACAAGAACATTTCTCCATTTTGCCGCAAGATAATGTCCCCCCTCATGTGATATCACACATATTCCAATAACAAGTAAAAACGCTAAAAAATTTATCAATAAGATGTCCTCCATTTTTGAATTAAGTCAGATGCAATTCTCTGTCCTTCATATACCAAATTCACAGCCTCTTCTAGTGAAACAGGAGACAAACCCTGCCATTTCGAAAGAGCCGATTCAATGATGATAGGTATTGCTTGATAGGGAATTTCACCTTTGAGAAAACCATTTACTACCGTTTCATCAGCTCCTATAAGAAGAGCAGGATATGCACCTCCTGCAGCAGCTACATCTAGTGCCAATTGAAAACAAGGAAATTTCTTTTTATCTATATCCTGAAAGCTTAGAGGTGTTTCACGTAAAAAGGGAGGATCAATCCCGACATCTATGAGATCTAGCCGTTCAGGCCAAGACATTGCTGAAGCAATTGGGATTCTCATATCTGGATACGATAAATGCATTTTTATAGTCCCATCTGTAAAGAGGACAATTCCATGTACTAACGAATCGGGATGTATAACAGCCCCCACTTTGTCTACGGGCAAATTGAAAAGTTGCATTGCTTCTATACACTCGATCCCCTTATTCATCAAAGTTGCACTATCAATCGTCACCTTTGCTCCCATTTTCCAAGTTGGATGATTTAAAGCCTCTTTTGAAGTTATTTTCTTCATTTGATTATCGGAATAAGTTCGAAAGGGACCTCCTGAAGCAGTCAAATAAATCTTTTTAATTTCATTATAATTTTCATTTTTTATACATTGCCAAATCGCATTATGTTCACTATCTATCGGCCGAAGCTGATCTGTCCTAGTTATGAGAGGCATCACCCAAGGCCCGGCAACAACAATGCTTTCTTTGTTCGCTAATGAAACATTTTTATCGAGTTTCAGAGCTACTTGCAATGCTTTTATTGCGCAAACGCCAGCAGATGCAAAAACTACATGATCAATATCACTGTCTGAAACAATCTCTTCTAATGATTTAGCTCCTATTAAGCATTCATACCCAGGAACGTCAAACTTTCCATCTACAGGATTTGTCAAGCAAATTCTATTAACATCGTATTTTTTAGCTATTTTCAAAAGCTTTTCTTCGTTAGATTGAGCGGCCAAGGCCTTGATTTTAAAATTTTCGGGAAATCGCGCACAGATGTCAAGAACAGAAGTTCCAATACTGCCTGTAGCTCCTATAAGTGCTATCCTCTGGAGATTCTTAACATACATTTTTATGTTATTATCCTATTATTTCTAATATCAAAAATGCTAAGGTTGCATTAATGAGTATGCTATCAAACCTGTCCATAAATCCTCCATGTCCAGGAATGGCCACTCCGGCATCCTTTACTCCCGCTTCTCGTTTTAACAAGGATTCTCCAAGATCTCCTATCTGGCCAGCAATTCCAAATAAAAGTCCCATTAGCAAAAGAGAGAAAAATGGAACCGAAGGAAATAAAAAATAAAGTAAGCCTCCACAGATAAAACTAGCAAAAACTCCTCCCCAGAACCCTTCCCAAGTTTTATGAGGGCTCACTTTATCACACAACTTAGTTCTGCCAAAGGTTGTTCCAACGAAATATGCAGCGACATCACATGACCAAGTACATAAGAATAAAGCTAAAAGCACAACAATCCCTAGTTCTCTTTCACGAATTATTATCATAAAAGACCAAGGCAAAACAATATATGCTATGCCAGAGATAACTGCTCCCATGTTTTCTAGAGCAAAGCTCTCGCCCTTCAACTGATGTTTAAGTATTTCTATAAACAATGCTATAAAAACAATACAAGAGATTGTACACAGTATTGAAGTAAGCGACATGTTGAGCGATGTTCCCAGTAATATAAATGCTCCGGATGCCAAAACAAGTGAAGCTGACAGATCGTGTTTTGTTGATTGAATTTTATAAAACTCTAGTAAAGATAACATGGCTGCGAGTGACACTATAACATTCCAATAAACGCCTCCAAAATATATTCCGCTTAAAATAATACCTACAATAAAAAAACTGCTGAATGTTCGTAGCATTAAATTCGTTTTAGATTTATTTTTTTTATTAAATTCTCCCATATCGTCTATTCCTCCTATAATAAGCGGCTATAGCATCTTCTAGGTCTTTTTTCGAAAAATCTGGCCAAAACTTTTCTATAAAATAAAGCTCACTGTACGAACTCTGCCAAAGCCAGAAGTTACTTAATCGTAGTTCCCCACTTGTTCTTATAATAAGATCAGGGTCCGGAAGATTATTTATATATAGATGTTCACGAAAAACATCCTCTGATATTGGCCCTTTGACACCGGATTTCAATATACTATTCACGGCATCAAGAATTTCTTGTCTACCTCCATAATTTAAACAAATAACGAGTTGTCTTTCTGTAAAGCACTTTGTTTTATTTTCCGCATCTGCCAAAATATCACGGATGTCCTCGGGCAGTTCTTCAAGCTTACCTGCAAAGCGAATTCTAGCTTCTTCCTTACACAACTCTTCTATTTTAGTTTTTATATAAAACCTTAAGAGGCCCATTAATCCCAGTACCTCTGCTTTAGGTCTATTCCAGTTTTCCGTTGAAAATGCATATAGGGAAACGTACTGTATGTTATATTCTTTTGCTGCACGAACAGCTCTCTCCACTGCCTTAATGCCAGCGTGATGGCCTAAAATACGAGGTAACCCTCGTTTCTTTGCCCATCTGCCATTACCATCCATAATGATGGCTATGTGTTTTATTTGTTGTTGTTCTTCTTCTTTTGATTTATCCAAACTTGATATCATTTGTTGTTTGTCCTGTCTTTTTTACTGAATCCCATTGCCTGCTAATTTCTTGTATGTCAATCCATGTTAAGTGTTTAGGACTCCCCTCTTTTTGTTTAGGAGAAGCAAAGCGCAACAAGTAACTCGGATGAAAGATTGGCATAATTGCGATCCCATGCCAATCGAACCACTTTCCTCTAATTTTTGAAATCCTTTCGTTTGTTTTAAGAATCCATTGAGCGGGAGTATTTCCCAAAAGAATTATTATGGCAGGGTCAATAAGTAGTATTTGAGTTTGTAAAAAATGATAGCAAGCAAGCATCTCTTCTGGCTCCGGGTCTCTATTGTTCTGAGGTCTGCATTTGACAATATTTGTAATATAGATTTCACTTCTTTTAATGTTGACTTGCTCTAATATTTTAGTTAATAATTGCCCCGCTCTACCTACGAATGGCACGCCCTGCTCGTCTTCGTCGCCTCCGGGAGCTTCCCCTATAAAAACTAACTTTGTATTAATGTCTCCGTCACCAAATACTACCTGATTTCTGGTTAAATTTAGTGAACAGTTCTTACAAGTTGTAGCCATCTTATAAGCTTGATTCATAAGAACATTTTTTGCGTGAGCTCGTTCTTCTGGTGTTAGCTCTAATATTTTTTCATTAGGACCTATCATAAAAATACCTCCGATACAATAACATCTATGTTGTTAATATTTAATCCAGTAAAATATCTTACACTGACCGCAACCCTCTCTTTTACGGACGATGCTATTTCCATAAACGTCATTTCTCCGATTGTAACTGAAATTTTAATTTCTATAGATAAGTTGTCTTCTTTTCTTTGCACGATATTAACCTCTGTTACTTTGGAAACTTGGTCCGTACGGGTAGCAACAAAACAAACAAGCTGCTTGACCGCCTCAGGCTCAATATGGACTTCTCCGTAGAAGCTAAAGGGCGGTCGTACTATGGTTTTTTCGCCTTCGCTATAATCCTTAGATTTCCAAAACACTCTAAGTTGACCTACTAATTTCCCTGCGAAATTTTTCCTCACCAAAACGTGTGACACTGGGATTACGTGTTGTTTTTTACTTAGACGCTCTCTTCTTGCTTTTGCTATTTCTTCTGGTGTTGCAACGTCTTCTATTCTTAATATTCTTGAAAAATCACTAAGTCCTAATTTTCTTATTATTCTATGGACCATAGTATCTGAAGTACCAATTACCATGACCGAGCAAGGAGCCATTTTTTTAAAAAAAGACACAACCTCATCTTTGTGATCCTCAAATTCAAATAAAGCTCTTCTTATCGCGCTAATCTGGTTTCTTTCTGATTTAGCACTTTTGCCAGAAACGATGCTTCCTTTATGTATTATTAATCCGTCATCAATAATATAATCAGCTTCTAACAAGGAAGCTACAAGCTGAGCTCGTTGGCTTTTTCCTGTTCCGGCTGCACCAATGAACGCAAAAGTTTTAACTTTTGATAGAGGATTATTGTCTATCGTAGTCAATTTATTATCCACTACTCGTCTTCTAGTAAAGTTATGTTTGCACCCAAGGATAAAAGTTTATCGACCATATTTTCATATCCCCTCCAAACATGATGAAGGTCGCAAACTACGGTCTCTCCTTCCGCTGCAAGCCCCATTAAGATAAGAGCAGCTCCCGCTCTTAAATTAGAAGAATGTACAGTTGCTCCTGTTATTTTTGATACTCCAGTAACAATAGCAACGTTATCCTGTATCTCGATCTTTGCACCCATTTTTTTAAATTCATCTACATGAAGTAATCTTGAATCAAAAACACTTTCATTTATGACGCTAGTTCCAGGGGTTAATGTAAGCAGTGCCATCAATTGAGGCTGAATGTCCGTCGGAAAACCAGGATGTGGTAATGTCTTTACAGAAACTCCTCTTATTGAATCGTTCCACGATGCAGTAATTGCATCATTATTTATATCGATAGAAACATTAGCTTCCTCTAATTTTGTTATTATTTGCTCAAGATAATTAGGATTTATACCACTTACTGTTACAGAGCCCTTCGTTATAAGACCAGCTAATAAATATGTTGCAGCCTCAATTCTGTCAGGGATAATGTCTCCGGTAGCTGAGCATAAAGATTTTTGTCCTATAATTTCAATAACATTAGTGCCGTCACCTGTTATTTTTGCTCCCATTGATCGAAGCACATCTGCTAAGTTTAATATCTCTGGTTCAAGTGCTGCATTTTCTATATAGGTAGTACCTTTTGCCAGAGTTGCAGCCATCATTAGGTTTTCTGTAGCTCCCACAGAAGGAAAATCTAAAGTTATTTTGGCGCCCTTTAGCTCCTTCGCTGTTGCATAAACTGATCCATGCTCAAGTTCTATTGTGGCTCCCATCTTTGTTAATCCTTTAAAATGAAAATCTAACGGACGGCTACCGAGCACACACCCACCTGGAAGTGGTAGAACTGCTCTCCCATTTCTTGCAACTAGAGGGCCTAGTACGAGTGATGATGCTCTCATTTTTCTGACAAGTTCAACAGGAGCTTCTGATTTTAAAGTTTCTGGCACAAAAATTACCATAGTTTGGTCTTTATACTGTACGTCTGCTCCAAGGTTGCAAAGTAATGCGGACATAGTACGTATGTCCTGCAAATTAGGAACATTATTTAATCTTAAAGTTTGATCTTTAAGTAAAATAGAAGCGGCCATAATAGGCAATGTGGCATTTTTAGCGCCTTGTACATCTATACAACCAACCAGTTTATTGCCACCCTTTATTAACATTTTTTCTTGCATACGCAGTACACTCCAGTCTTTGGTGTTACCTATCTGTTAAATTAATTGTTAAAAAAGTATTTTTTTAAAAAACTTGCAATCTTAATTGATGCATTCCCATCTCCAAATGGCTGGCTGTCACATTTCCGCTTTATTTCCAATAAATAGTTTGCATCATCTAACAACCTGTTTGCGCTATCTAGAATCTTCTTTTTATTGGTTCCTACAAGAATCCCGCTACCATTTTCAATGGCTTCAGGTCGCTCTGTTACGTCTCTTAAAATCAGTACAGGCTTCTTTAAAGCAGATGCTTCTTCTTGAACTCCACCACTATCGCTTAATATAAAAACCGAGGCGTTCATACTCCAAACAAAATCTTGATAACTTAGGGGTTCGCACAATATAGCCCGCTTTTTATCGCCTAAATATTTTTTTATAGTATTACGTACCGTTGGATTTTTGTGCATCGGCACCAAAAGCCATAAATTTGTACGTTTTTCTAAAATTTCAGATAATGCAGAGCAGATATTCTCCAAAGGTGCACCCCAAGATTCTCTCCTGTGTGCGGTAAATAAAAGAAACGGCACGTCTTCAGGGATATTAAGGAGTTCGTGCGTAGTTGGCTTAGTGGTTTTCTTTACTGTGTATAAAAGAGCGTCTATTACAGTATTGCCTGTAACCTGTATGTTATCTAGAATCATTCCTTCTTTTATTAAATTCTCTTTAGCAAGTTCTGTAGGTGCAAAGCCCCACTTCGCTATTCTATCTGTTAGGACTCTATTCATTTCTTCTGGAAATGGCAACTTTATGTCGCCACTTCTTAACCCTGCCTCAACATGTCCTATTGGAATATCTCTATAAAACGCTGCAAGCGATGCTGCAAACGTCGTCGTGGTATCGCCGTGCACCAATACAGCATCGGTCATTGTTTGATCAAAATACTTACCAACGCCAGTAATAACGGTTGATGTTATATGATCTAAAGTTTGACAATCTTTCATTATATTCAGATTTAAATCAGCTGTAAGATTAAAGTATTTTAATGCCTGAATCAACATCTCAGAATGTTGTCCAGTTGCCAATATTTTTACATTAAAATTAGGTTCTTTTCTTAATGCTAAAACAACAGGAGCCATTTTTATAGCTTCTGGTCTTGTACCAACAACACACACTATCGTTTTTTTATTCAAAAATAAACCCACCTGTCGTGCCTAAATTAAATATATTTTAATATTATTTTGAAGCCTATAGTAATAATTAATAAGTGCGCTGAACCCATTAACAGCAATGTAGTCAGCTTAGAAAAACCTGTGTCTTGAAGCTTATGATGAGTATGTCCACGATCAGCGACAAAAGGAGATTTTTTTGTTAAAACCCTTCTTGCCATAGCTACAATAGTATCAGTTACAGGTATCCCACCAATGAATAAAAGTATAAAAGCTAATTTTATAAAGTTAATCCCAAAAAAATTGGGGAATATACTCCATACAATATGTGATGCACAAATATATCCCAAAAATGTGCTACCACCATCTCCCAAAAATGTTCTAGGGTTAGGGAAATTCCACAGAAAAACACCAAATATCAATCCTGCTATAGGCAACCAGATGTTTAATTTGCCTGTTGCAAATGCAGCTATGGAAGTTAATAGTGAAATCATAAGACAAAGACCATCCATACCATCTATCAAATTATAAGCATTTGTTACACCCGCTATCCAAATAACAATTAGAAGTCTCTGCCATACAACTATTGGCAAAGGATACGAAACCCAAGCAGCTGCTGCAAGATGAAAAAATAGTCTAATTAAAGGAGGCAGTGGCTGCATATCATCCATATATCCAATTATAAAGACAAACGTGCCTCCTGTAGCAATAAATGGAAGTTCTACACCTCTATTGCCAACGAATAAAGCCCATAATAGATAGCCTCCCCAGAGGACAATTCCGGCTCCACGCGGCATGAGAAATTTATGATGTTTTCTTCCGCCAGGTTTATCAAGCAATCTAAATTTTTTAGCAAGGCCTATTGATACCGGGGTTGCTATAAGTCCCCACAAAAAAGTTACTAATGTAAATAGATAAATAGAGAGCACTCGACCACCTTAGCTTTCCTTCGTCTACTTTGTACCAAATAATCTGTCGCCTGCATCTCCCAAGCCAGGCACAATATATCCATTTTTATTTAAATGACTGTCTATTGCAGCAACATATATATCAATATCAGGATGTTTTTCATGAAAATGAGCAATGCCTTCAGGCGCAGCTAGCAAAGATAAAAGCATTATTCGCTTAGCTCCCTCTTTTTTTAAATGATCTGCAGCTGAAGATGCAGAACCGCCTGTTGCTAGCATGGGGTCAACTAAAAGAATATCTCTTTCTGAAATATCTCCCGGCAACTTGCAATAATAATCTACAGGTTGCAATGTTTCAGGATCTCTATAAAGACCAATATGTCCGACTTTTGCATTAGGTATGACTCTCAGTATCCCATCTACCATCCCCAACCCCGCTCTAAGAACAGCTACAATAGCAAGTTTTTTCCCAGAAAGGGCAAGTGTTTCTGTTTTTTCAATGGGAGTTTCGACCTCAACTTTTTCTAATGAAAGATTCTTCGTTGCTGGAAAAACTAAAAGAGTTGAAATTTCTTGAAGTGCATCTCTAAAATCTTTTGATGAAGTATTCTTATCCCTTAAAAGACTTAGTTTATGTTGTATCAGGGGATGATCAACCACAAAGGTTTTTCCAGGAGTTGTTTTGCAAGAACAAGAGGACATGGAAGATTCTGTATGACACTCTCGCTCAAGTTTATTTATTTTCTCTACTCTAATTTCATGTTTGCCATAATCAAAATCTGTTGTTAGCCATATCTCTGTGATTTCTAAAGCCAAATCCAGAGGGGTCACACGACTGCCTAGCACAAGTATATTTGAATTATTATGTTTCCTGCTCATTTGAGCGGTATAATGATCGTGACATAAAGTTGCACGAATCCCCTTAACTTTATTAGCGACCATACTCATACCTATCCCTGTACCACAAATAAGGATTCCCCTATCAGCTTCATTGTTCGCCACAGCCATTGCCGTTTTAAAACCCCAATCGGGATAGTCCGTACTCATATTTTCATTCATTGTTCCGCAATCAATTGTTTCATGTCCTTTTTCCAAAAGATATGTCTTTATTGTTTCTTTTAACGCAAATCCTGCATGGTCAGCTCCTAATGCAATTTTCAATTTTTCTTCCTCCATCTGTTGTCTGTTTTATTTAATGATTTCATTAATTAGGGTTTCTGCTACGCTATAAGGATCTATTTTTCGATTTATTATATCTTCTATTATTTCATTATTTATTCTTTCTTTAAAGTTTGATTCTATAAGAGTCTTTAGCATTTCATTGAATATTAGTTTTATTTCTTCTTTCTGGCGTATATAACGTTTCTCTTTACCTGATTTTGTTGTTTTAATAAACTTTTGATGTTCTAAAAATATTTTTTTTACTTCTTCAAATCCAGTATTATTTAGAGATGAAACCAAAGAAACTTTTGGATTCCAAGTGCGCTTTTCTAATATATTCAACATCCCGTGAAGTATCGATGCCATTTTAGTGGAACCATCTAAATCTGATTTATTTACTATAAAAACATCAGCGATCTCCATAACACCAGCTTTCATTATCTGGACATCGTCCCCCATATTGGGAGCCAACACTAGGCATACCGTATCAGCTATTTTTACAATATCTATCTCCGTCTGTCCGACGCCAACGGTTTCAATTATAACAACATCGTACCCACATGCATCTAAAATAAGCACGGCATTTTTCGTTTCCTTACTTATTCCTCCTAAATAACTTCTTGTAGCCATACTTCGTATGAAAACATTAGGATTAAGAACGTGCTCTTGCATCCTAACTCTATCCCCTAATATAGACCCTCCTGTGAATGGGCTAGTAGGATCTATTGCTATTACAGCAACTTTTTTATTCTCTGCCTTAAAAAGATTAATCAAACATGCAATCATTGTGCTTTTCCCAGCTCCCGGGCTGCCCGTTAACCCGATGACATGCGCTTTACCTGTTCTACGATATATTTTTTTCATTATTTCCGTAGCTTCTTTGCCATTATTTTCAACATACGATATTAAACGACCTATCGCACGCTGTTCTCCATTTAATGCAAGATCTAAAATTGGTTCATGCAAAAAAAAACACCTCTAATTTTTAAAAAGGATATTAATACCTGCAAATGAATAAAAAGCTAGTCCAACAGATGCTGCAAAGATAAAACCTAAGACTAATCTCAGATAAATTAAAAATATAGGTGTTGACGACCATTTGCCTGTTTGTATTTTCATTACGATATTTGCTATGAAAAGAGAAAGAAAAAACAGCAACAGCGCAACAAGTGCTTGTATGTTAACGAGAGGAACATTCTTAAAATAACTCACCTTACTTCAGTCCTTTCATTATACAAAGGCTACTTTTACTCAACAAAAAAGAGAGGAGTATTCTCCTCTCTTTATAATAATCCTTATTTAATATAATGTCATTGTCTTATTACTTATATTACTGCAAATCCTTCTGACAATTCTTCGTTCTGCTCATGAATCTGTCTAAGTATTGCAACACAAACTTCTAAGGCTCTTTTCCCATCTTTTATCCCTACTAAAGGCTGCCTACCATCTCTAACACATGATATAAAATGCTGAAGTTCTAGTTTTAGAGGCTCAGCTTTAGTAAATACAGGGTGTTCTATAACCTCAACCACCTTGCCATTACTTTGTTTTATATTACGTTGGACCGTTATGTCCTGGGTTTCAAAATTAACCGTGGTATAACGCTCTGGCTCAGATATCTGCATTTGGCGAAGGCGTTTTTCAGAAACCCTACTAACCAAAATTTGAGCCATTGCGCCATTTGCAAACATAAGCTGTGCCGAAGCAATGTCTTCATGTTCTGTCCTAATGCATCTTCCTATAGCAGATATTGATACGAGCTCTGAATTTATCATTGATAATATAATATCAACATCATGTATCATAAGGTCAAGAACCACTCCCACATCGCTGATTCTAGGAGAAAAGGGCCCCATTCTATGTGTTTGAATAAAGTTGGGATTGTGGACAAAATCTCGTGCATGCTGAACTGCACTGTTGAATCTTTCAATATGTCCAACCTGTAATATTAAATCTTTTTTTACGGCAAGTCTTAGTAGTTTCTCTGCTTCATCAACTGTGGTTGTAACAGGTTTTTCTACAAGCACATTCACTCCGTGCTCTAACGCTGTTTTAGCCACTTCGTAGTGCATGCTAGTCGGAACTACAATGCTCAACGCATCAGGTTTTGTCTGTTTAATAAAATACTCTATGTCAGTGAAAGAAGGTACCGATATAGGATCCCCTACCGCATGTGCTCTGTCTTCGTCTGTATCAATTACACCTACGAGTTTTGCTCCCAATATCTCTGTATAAACTCTAGCATGATGCATTCCAAGGTGACCAACACCTACCACACCAACTTTAATTTCTTCCACAAAAAACACCTCTATAAAAATATTTTCTATATACTAACTAATAATATTCTCACCTGTTTGCGTTAGTTAGTGGCACAATATCCCAAAAGAAACAGCCGTCGTTTTTTATCTCCAGCCCGATATGAATAATAACGGTTACTATTACATCTCGTACATTCATCAAAAACATAAATATTAGATTCTTTTATCCCATTATCAATCAGCTGTCTTTTAATCTCCATTGTTATATCAAAAAAAATGTGATTGTCAATTCTTAGTATATTATCTATATCAAATTGCCTTACCGCCTTAACAGTATCTTCATCCTCGCTATTTCTACTATAACACTCCTTACATATAGATGGACCTATCCAAGCCCATATATTATTGCTAATAGTAAAGCCTTTGTATTTTTTGCGTAAGAAAACAAATGAAGCCCTAGTTATTCCTTGAGTCGTTCCCCAGAAACCAGAATGAAGAAAGAGCATCCATGGCAATGGATCTGTACCTGCAATCACAACAGGAGTGCAGTCAGCAAATTGCAAACTAAAACAACAATCGTTTTTTTCTTCAACAAATATTCCATCTGCTTCCGGCTTTTGTGGCAAAGCATTAAAAGATTTAGCCTCAATTATATTTATGCCATGTACTTGTTTGGGTGCTACAAGTCTTTTATTATTAAAATGCTTAGATATTTTCTCCCATAAAATTTCTTGGTTACCTTCGGCAACGTCACTTAGCTTATTTTTAAGAAAAAGGGTAACAGAGAAAATACCTTCCAATTCCTTCGGCATAAGAAAATCAATACATTCACTATCATGATAAGTATTTATATAAAATGGTAAATATTCGGTCACTAGTCTTCTCCTATTATCTTGTTTTTTGCAAGGTAACCCTATATTAAATCAGCAATGTTATTCTTGAGAAATCCTACTAAATAAAGACTTCCACAAGATATAGTTATACCTTTCAGAGAAAGAGCCAACCTTACAGCTTCCAAAGGATTTTCATTTGTAGACAAGACATCAAGCCCTATTTTTTGCGCTTCCCTTGCTAAATTAAACGCTTTCATACTTCGAGACATACCTGGCACTTCTGTACATATAAGAGAGCAATTTAGTTTTGATAATACAGTTAGTGACTCTTTTATATCTTTGTCTCTCATCATGGTAATAACAATGTTAACATGTGTTTTTCCAAAAAGCTCTGCTACAGTATTCACTAATTCCTTCATTGCAGCCGGATTATGTGCACCATCAAGAATAAAGATAGGTTTTTTTGATATTAATTCGAAACGTCCTGATATCTTGGCTTTTGAAACTCCAATCTTTTTTGCTTTATCATCTATCTTATTAAATTTTTGTTCCAATATGTCTGCTCCAATAAGTGCAAGAGTAGCGTTCTTAGTTTGATGAAAACCTATAAGAGGAGTGTGATACAAAACTGCCGAATTGTTTTTTTCTAATATAAAACTTGTACCATCTTCAGATAATTTTGTTGTATTAAAGGTACAAATATCACTCAATATGTTGCTCTGTGCTCCCACTTTTTTTGCTTGCTGTAAAAAAAGACTATTTAAATAGTCATCTCCTCCTTGAAAAACTGCGGGAACGTCTTTCCTTAATACTGCAAATTTCTCATTAGCAATTTCTCTCAAAGAATTTCCAAGGTATTCAGTGTGATCTATGCTGATTGAAACTAGAAGTGTTAATATCACGTTTTTTAGTATATTTGTAGCATCAAGACGCCCTCCCAATCCAGCTTCTACAACTGCGATATCGACTTTTTCTTCAGCTATTATAAAAAAAGCGATTGCCGTTATTATTTCAAAATATGTGGGAGGTTTTTCTGAAAGAGAGCTATCCTCTTTGATCAATTCTTCTACTTTTAATAAAGAATTTTGCCATCTATCTGGTGAAATTTTTTTGCCGTTAATCACAAGCCTCTCACCAGGAGAAATTAAGTGAGGGCTTGTATAGACGGCAACTGTGTACCCTGATTCTTTCAGTATAGAGGCAATCGTTACAGAAGTAGAGCCCTTACCATTTGTTCCTACAATGTGAATGGCTTTAAACTTACGTTCCGGATTATCAAGTAATAAAAGTAGCCTGGAAATACGACCAAGACCTGGATTGATCCCCGGTCCGGCCAACATTGCAAGTTTTTCTTCTAATTCGTTAAAAGAATTAATCTCTGACACAATTTATACCGAGAGACTCGTCAAATTCTCCCTTATCCTGTCTCTTTTCCCTTTATTTTCATCAAGAGTTCTCTTTTCTTTCTCTATTACTTCTTCTGGTGCTCTCTCTACAAAATTTGTATTCGATAATTTTGTCGTACTTTTGCTTATTTCCTTTTCAAGTTTTTCAAGTTCACTCTCAAGTCTGAAAATTTCTTTATCTACATCTAGCAAATCTCCAATTGGCAAATATATTTCTATTTCATTAAGTACTGTTGCTAAGCTACGAGCAGGTTTTTCTGTAGAATATTTTATGGAATCTACTTTAGTCAATAAACGAATTTGGTTTTCTGTTACTTTTAGCATTGAAAGTTTCTCTGAGTTATGTACAGAAAGCACAACCATAGAAATTGTCTGTTGAGGGGAAATCCTCGCTTCTGCTCTTAGATTTCTTATAGTACGAACTACTTCTTGAAGAAAACTCATATCAGAGAGAGCTTCTTCATCAAATTGTTCAACTCGAGATTTAGGCCAAGGAAGATGCTCAATTATATCTGTTCCAAAGGGGAAGGCTTGCCACAGTTCATCTGTGACAAAAGGAATTATGGGGTGTAACATTTTTAGTATGTCTTCGAAGACAACTAGTAAAATCGCCTGTGTTGTCTTTCGCCTTCCTTCTCCTTCTTCTCCACGAAGAGCGGGTTTAGATAATTCTAGATACCAATCACATAATTCACCCCAAGTAAAGTCATACAAGAGCCTTGCATATTCTCCAAAAAAATAGCCATCAAGAAGTCTAGTTACGTCATTAATTACTTGTGACAAACGAGTAAGTATCCATTTGTCTTGCAAATACAAATCTTTTCCTTCCCAATTTTGTCCGTTTACCACGTCGTCAAGGTTCATTAACGCAAAACGACTAGCATTCCAAAGTTTATTTATAAATAATCTATATGTAGAAATACGATCCGTAGAAAGAAAAATGTCTCTTCCTTGAACAGTTAATGCTGCCATTGTAAACCTTAAGGCATCTGCACCGTAGTCTTTTACTATAGTTAAGGGGTCGATGACGTTTCCTTTAGATTTGCTCATTTTTTGTCCCTTTTCATCCCTAACTAGAGCATGAATATAGACATCATGAAAGGGAACTTCTCCATCCATTGATTCAAGGCCAAACATAATCATTCTAGCAACCCAGAAGAAAATGATATCAAATCCTGTTATCAACACTGATGTAGGATAAAATTTCTTAAGCAAGTTTGTTTTCTCGGGCCACCCCATTGTTGAGAAGGGCCAAAGCCCGCTAGAAAACCAGGTATCCAGGACATCCTCATCTTGCCTCAAATTAGTAGATTTACATTTAGGACATTCTTTTGGAGTATCAGTTTCAACAATTATTTCTCCACAATCATCACAATACCAAGCAGGAATACGATGCCCCCACCAGAGTTGTCTTGAAATACACCAATCTCTTATATTTTCCATCCATTGGAAATAAACGTCTGTCCATTGTTCCGGAACGAACTTTATCTTGCCTGCCTTTACTGCACTTACCCCTGCGTCAGCAAGCTTTCGTGTGCTTACAAACCACTGTTCAGAAAGGTAAGGCTCTATAATCGTATGGCAACGATAACACTCCCCTACTGAATGTTTAATGTCTTCAATATTAAGCAGAAGTCCCTCTTTTTCTAAATCTTCAACAATTTTTTTTCTGGCTTCAAAACGATCCATTCCGGCATATTTGCCTAAGTCAGGAAGCATCACGCCATATCCATCAATAACTTGTATTTGCTCTAGATTGTGTCTAAGTCCAACTAGGAAGTCATTAGGATCATGTGCAGGTGTTATTTTTACACAACCTGAACCAAACTCAGGGTCAACCATATTGTCTTCAATCACGGGGATAACCCTATTAATAAGAGGTACTAATACTTTTTTGCCTACCAAATGTCGGTTTTTTTCATCTCTCGGGTGTATAGCGATAGCAGTATCTCCCAATATTGTTTCCGGTCGTGTAGTCATCACTACAATGTGTCCTGCTTCACCTTCAAATTTATAGGCTACCTCATAAAATTTTCCATCATGTTCGTGGTGCTCAACTTCCAAGTCAGAAAGGGCTGTTTGACACCTAGGACACCAATTAATTAGGTATTTCCCACGATATATAAGACCCTTTTTATATAAATCAACAAAGATTTTTCTAACAGCTTCAGAAAGACCATGGTCCATCGTAAAACGTTCTCTATCCCAGTCACAGGAAGCTCCCAATTTTTTAAGTTGATTAATAATTGTGCTTCCATATTGTTCTTTCCATTTCCAGACTTCCTTTACAAACTCGTCGCGGCCCAGATCGTGACGGCTAATTCCGTTCGAAAGGAGTTTTTTCTCTACAACATTTTGTGTTGCAATGCCGGCATGATCCGTACCTGGCATCCATAGGACCTCAAAACCTTTCTGTCTTTTGTACCTACACAAAATATCTTGCAATGTATTATCTAACGCGTGACCTACGTGAAGAGAACCTGTTACATTTGGTGGTGGAATAACTATTGAAAAAGGAGGCTTTGGAGACTCCGGATCAGCTACAAATAACCCCTTATTTATCCATGTCTGATACCACTTGTCCTCTATGGGAACCGGATCATAATTTTTCTCTAAAATTATTTTTTCTGATGCCATAAATTGCTCCTCCTCTTAGAATAGCTTGTAACATTATCTGTAAAATCAGACTAATTTATAATATCTTTCTCGACTGTTTTTTGCTGTCTTAAATTACGTTTAGCTGCTTCTCTTTCTTCTTTAAAGTCTAGTAGTTGCATTTCCTTTAACACATCAACTATTCCCTCTCTTAACAAGGCTGACTCCTTGTCTTTTACACTAGACGTTATAAATGGAGGTAAAACAGAAACTATACCTTTCTTCATGTGTTCCTGATAAAATCCTTTTTTTCTACCTTGTGAAATTTTATCTCCTTTTGTAAAAACGACTAATCGCGGCATATTCATGCTATCAAGCCAATCTATTAGTTCATAATCATTAACAAGTGGACCGTGACGAAAATCTATCAGATGAACAACGTATGAAATATTTCTATCTTCATTAAAATAGTCATCAATAAGTTTCCACCAGGATTTTCTTTCTTCAAATCCTCGTTTGGCATATCCATATCCGGGGATATCTACCAAGTTAAACGCAATTCCTTCTTTTGTAGATATTTTATAAAAATTGATACTTCTTGTCTTGCCTGGTTTTGAACTCACCTTCGCTATTTTCTTCCCCAACAATAAATTGATAAGCGATGACTTCCCCACATTAGAGCGACCAACAAATACAATTTCTGGGCTATCTGACGGAGGAAGTTGTTGTTTATTAAAAGCGGTGCAAAACAACTCTGAATTCCAACCGCTCATTTATGTTTATCCTTACTTAAAGCCAAATCAAAAACATCATCAATTTTAGAGACAAAAAAAACTTCTATATCTTTTAACATCCAATCATCCAACTCTTTGACGTCCTCTTTATTATCCAATGGCAAAATTAACTTTTTCACACCTAGCCTTTTGGCAGAAAGGAGTTTTTCTCTAACTCCGCCAATTGGCAAAATATCTCCATGCAGTGTCATTTCACCAGTCATGGCATAAGATGTATCAACCAATCTTCCTGTTAGGGTTGAGCATATAGACAGGGCCAAAGTTACCCCAGCTGAAGGACCTTCCTTTGGGATAGCTCCCTCTGGAACATGTATATGAATGTCCATATCATTCCATTGAAATTTCGCTAGATTATAAGCGGCGGCATTAGAACGAAGATATGCAAAAGCCGTTTGCACTGATTCTTTCATTATGTTCCCTAAGTTGCCAGTATATGTAATATTTCCCTTCCCTTTCATTGTTACTGATTCTATCAGCAGTACAGAACCGCCTGATTCGGTCCAAGCAAGCCCCAGGGCTGTCCCTAAAGAATAACCTTTAGGTATTCTTGTTTTATGAAGTTTAGGTGCTCCCAACATTTCAATCATATCTTTTCTTGAAACAGTAAACTTCTTTTCTTTAGTTTCTTTTACGTTTTGCACTATATTCTTTGTGATTTTTCGGGCTATTTTCGAAAGCTCTCGATCTAGATTACGCACCCCGGCCTCCAAAGTATAAGAAGAAATTATTGTTTTTAGTATTGAATCCGGTATATGCAGCTCATTTTTAGTTAATCCATGTTCTTTCAAAATTCTTGGTAGAAGATGTTTCTTGGCTATGCCAAGTTTTTCCTCCGCTAAATAACCTGGCAGAGATATTACTTCCATTCTATCTAACAATGGTCTTGGTATTGTTTCAATCGTGTTAGCAGTTGTTATAAACATCACCTTGCTTAAATCAAAAGCAACCTCAAGAAAATTATCTGTGAATTTTGAATTCTGCTCGGGATCTAATATTTCAAGCAGTGCTGAAGCCGGATCTCCTCTAAAATCAGAACCTACTTTGTCAATTTCATCCATTAGTAATACTGGATTATTAACGCCAGCCTGTTTTATTTTCTGTATTATTCTACCAGGCAGAGCGCCTACATATGTCCGTCGGTGACCACGAATTTCAGCTTCATCACGCAATCCTCCTAAAGACATACTAACAAATTCTCTACCCATAGTCCTTGCTATGGAACGTCCTAATGAGGTTTTTCCCACACCCGGAGGACCTACGAAACAAAGCACTTGTGCTCGCATGTTATCTTTTGCATGTTTTTTAACCGCCAAATATTCAAGAATTCTCTCTTTGGGTTTTTCTAGACCAAAATGATCTTCTTCTATAATTTTTTCTGCTTTCGAAAGGTCAAGATGCTCTTCAGAGGAAATATTCCAAGGCATCGCAAGCAACCAGTCAATATAAGACCTAGCTACAGTCGCCTCTGGTGAGATAGGTGCCATTCTTGCAAATCTATTTATCTCGTGTTCCAATTTTGACTTAACTTCTTCGGGTAAATTTAATTCTTCTGCTTTCTTTCTTAATTCAGTTGTCTCATTTGCCGGATCAAAATCTCCCAGTTCTTCTTGAATAACCTTTAATTGCTCACGCAAATAGTATTGACGTTGTCCTTTATCTAATTCTTTGCGGACTTTCTCGTGTATACTATGCTCCAATGCCAGCAACTCATTTTCATACATTAATATTTTGAGAAGCTTTTCCATTCGCTCTATAACGTCAATCTCTTCGAGTATTATCTGTTTTTGTGTAAGCTTAAGAGCGCTATGCGAAGCAACAAAGTCTGAAAACACATCAGGATCTTTTATTTCCTCAACAGATCTCAGCATTTCTTCCGACAATTTAGGATTTAACCTTACATACGTCTCAAATTCAGAATACACCGTTCTTCTTAATACCTCTGCTTGTACTTTGTCCGGTGCGCTTACAGATTCAACTCGTTCAACTTCCACATCTTTTAAAATTTCAGCAGGCAAAAATTTCCTTACTTTAGCTCTAGATACACCCTCAAGAACAACTTTAACTACACCTTCAGGCAAATTAACAGTCTGTAATACTCTACAAATTGTTCCAAATGTACTCATATCCTCAGGTTTTAAAATAGTGTTTTTATGATTTTTTCTAATCGAAAGGAAAACGTATCCATCCGTCTCGCTTGCACTCATTAGTGACGCAATCGAAGAAGGCCTCGTTATAAAAAGGGGTGCTATAACACCGGGGAAAAAGATTATCTCATGAACGGGAAGAATTGGAATAATTTGCATTAAAGAGCCTTTCTTTCTTCTTTTTCGGTCCTTATAGGTTTTACTTTCCCCTCTATAACTTCTTTAGAGATTGTAAGCTTTGATATATCGGAAGAGTCTCCGGAAAGTTCATATTGAATATCGAGCATTAACGATTCAAGAATTGTCCTCAATGCTCGTGCACCTGTATTAAGCTTAGCCGCCTTCTTTGCGATA
Organism: Synergistaceae bacterium; assembly: GCA_012728235.1. NCBI lineage: Bacteria > Thermotogati > Synergistota > Synergistia > Synergistales > Synergistaceae > Synergistaceae bacterium. Next base: position 5,581 of record JAAYFL010000028.1, on the reverse strand, counting down.
GTTTTTACTGCATCTTCAGTGAATTCTAAGTAAATATCCTCTAACGAAAAAAGCTTTTTGTACTGTTTTAACGGTGCATTGCGAGGTTCCAACAAAATCTTAACAAGAGCCTCCTCTGAAAGAGGCTCCAACGCAACAAGCACAGGCAATCTTCCTATAAATTCAGGAATAAAGCCGTATGATCTCAAATCGTCTGGTTCGACCATTTTCAATAGGTCATAACTACTCCCCTTATCTTTCTTATTAGAAAGGGTGGCTCCGAAACCCATAGACTTTTCGTCTGTTCTTTTTGCGATTATTTTTTCTAGTCCGTCAAAAGCTCCGCCGCATATAAAAAGAATATTACTGGTATCAACCGGAACCATCTCTTGATTAGGATGCTTGCGGCCGCCTTTTAGAGGGATATTAGCAATAGTGCCTTCAATAATTTTAAGCAATGCTTGCTGAACTCCCTCGCCTGAGACATCTCTTGTTATTGAAACTGACTCAGACTTTCTGGCTATTTTATCTATTTCATCAATATAAATAATGCCTCTTTGTGCAGAAATAATATCGTAATCTGCTGCTTGTAATAAGCGTAATAATATGTTCTCTACGTCGTCACCAACATAACCGGCTTCTGTAAGAGTAGTTGCATCCGCCATGGCAAACGGCACATTCAATCTCTTTGCAAGTGTCTGTGCAAGAAGGGTTTTACCGCATCCCGTAGGTCCTACCAACAAAACATTGCTCTTAGGCAGCTCTACTTCATCTTCATCAGAGATGGGATTCATGATCCTCTGATAATGATTATAAACAGCAACAGACAAAACTTTTTTAGCATGCTCCTGCCCTATAACATACTGATCTAAGAAAGACTTAATAGCTTTAGGATTGGGCAGTTCTTTCATTGATGGCAAAGAGGTATAGTCTGGCTGATCATTATTTTTATGCTGAACTGTAAAGTCCGGAGTGGCATTTTCATCCCGCATTATTATGTTGCATAGTTGAATGCAGTCAGAACAAATATATGTACCAGAAGGTCCGGCCACTAGTTTAGCAACTTCGTCCTGACTTTTCCCACAAAAAGAGCAACGAAATTTTTTTCTCAAATTACGCTCCGGTTTATTAATTTCTGAATTAGACATTTTTGATGCACCTCTGTTGTTAAAATACTATTGTTATACATTCACTGAAGCATGTATTAGTTGCGATTACTTATCTTTTTTCTATAACCTTATCTACTATCCCATATTCTACTGCTTCCTCTGCAGACATAAAGAAGTCTCTATCCGTATCGACTTGTATCTGTTTCATGGATTTAGCAGTATGAGAAGCCAGTATTTCATTTAATTTGTTTTTTATTTTGAGAATCTCGTTTGCTTGAATCTGTATATCTGAAGCCTGTCCCTGTGCGCCCCCTAGTGGCTGATGAATCATCACACGTGAGTTGGGAAGCGCTATTCTTTTGCCATTTGCTCCAGCTGCAAGAAGGACTGCAGCCATGCTAGCTGCCTGTCCGGTACAAATTGTTGATACCTGCGGTTTTATGTACTGCATTGTGTCATAAATGGCTAGCCCTGCAGTTACAACCCCACCAGGGCTATTGATATAAAGAAAAACATCCTTTTCAGGATCTTCACTCTCCAAAAATAGCATTTGTGCCACTATTAAATTTGCAACAGTATCATCTATAGCTGTACCTAAAAATATTATTCTGTCTTTTAACAGCCTACTATAAATATCGTATGAGCGCTCGCCTCTACCTGTATCTTCTACCACCATAGGAATGAGATATGACATGTAAACACCTCTTCTTTATTTTTTATTAAAATAAGTGAAAGTCTTATTCCTCTTTTTTATTTTTACTTGCTTTCTCTTCTTTTTTATCAGCGTTTTTTGATTTAGTTTCCTCAATTTCTCTGACTTTTACTTTTGTCATAATGAAGTCAACTGTCTTACGATTTTTAATTCTTGTTGCTATTTCATAAATATAGTCATTATTGGAATAAGCGTATTCCTGTAATTTTTTATAATCAATACGGGAATTTAAAGCTATGCTTCTGAGTTCAGCCTCGATTTCTTCTCCTGTCCAATTAATGTCGTTGTCTTCTGCTATAGCTTCCAACACAAGAGATCTCTTAACACCTTGAACTGCTGCATGGCTCAATTCTTCTTCATATTTTTCTTTGGTAATTCCACTTTTTTCGTAAAATTCCTCCATCGACATACCGGATTCTCTTTTCAAGCGCTCTTCTTGATCTGTCTTCATTGCTGCTTTCTGTCGCTCTATTAATGACTCAGGTAATTCAACCTCTGTTTTTTCTATTATTTGTGTTAAAGCCGAATCTTTTAGCGTATCTTCACTCTTCTGTGCGGCCGATATCTTTAGCTGCTTCATAATTTCGTCCTTAAACTCAGAAACAGTTTTATTTTGCCCTCTGGTTATTTTGGTTACTGTCTCATCATTTAGCTCAGGAGTTACTTTATTCATTATTCCCAATACTTCGATGTTATACACCATAGTTTTTCCAGCGAGTTCTTTGTGCTCGTTATCCTTTTCAACAGGGAATTCTATTTTTACAGTTTCTCCGGGTTTCTTGCCTATTAGGCCCTTCACCACTTCAGGACGCATATTTGCCTCTCCCAAGTGAATTTCGATTTTCTTATCCTTTTCCAATTCTTTTATCGTTTTTTCTGCATCAAGAATGCTTGTCGTAAATTTTACGGAAAGATGGTCATCTTTATTGATTTCACGCTCTTCATATGAAGGTTCAAGTTCGCTGTGAGCTTCAAGAAGTCTTGTCACGTTCTCTTCTACCATTTTCTCAGTTGGGATGTAAACTGTTTTTTCTGCTTCTATGGTTTCAAGATCCGGCAAAATTACCTCCGGTGAAACTTCAAAGATTACGGTAAATTCATAAGGCTTATCTTCTTCAATCGGCTCCGGTTTTAGATCGGGTTCTGCTATAAGCTTAAACCCATATTCGTTTACAATTTCATCCAATGAAGTAGATAAAATTTCTTCCAAAGCTTCCTCTAACACAACCTTTTTCCCAAAATAAAGATTGATTGTTTTAAAAGGTACCTTCCCTTTACGAAAACCCTTTAAGTTTGTTTTCTTCGAAAGTTTGTTATATGTTTTTTGAATGGCTTTTGTTACATCTTCAGCCGTAAAATTAGCTTTAACTACCACTTTATTTTTTTCCTGTGAAACTATTTCTGTACGCAATGACAACTTCCCCTTTCGGATATTAACTGCTTAATGACAACAACCGCAATATTTTACCACATAAAACATCTTTGAACATGGCATTATACGTATCTTAACGTTGTAAAAACGAAATAACCAACAATAAAGAGAAATTAAGTATTCGATATTTCTTTTATTAATCACTTAGAACTTGCAAGAGGGGAATAAAGTAGCACAGAAACATGGTTTTCTCTATATATCATATTTCCGAATCTGAATAATACAGGTTTTTTAAATATAGGCCCGTCCGATGTAAAAGTATGAAATTCTCCGCTCTCTCCACAAGGGTCTATTCCATGAACTATAAGCTTCTCCACGAGATTTATCGTTAAGGCTTTACCTAATAGTTTCCCATCCATTCTACTAGTATCGATAGTCGTAATATGTGTTATAAAACCACTATTGATAAACTCATACACCAACGAAATTCTCGGTTCGTTTAGCAACGGGAAAAAGGGCTCTATTCCGACGTTCTTACATCTTTCACTGCACCAATCAATATGCTCTTCTATATCTATATCACCGAAAATACAAACGTCCACACCCTCATTTTTAAACTTTTCAAGAACAAGCTCAAAATTTGAAGTGTATTCGTCCCCCTTCGTCTTAATTAGCGTCATTTCAATACCCAAAGATTCTCCTACCTGCTTCAGCAAAGGTTCAGGTATAGAGTGAAACCATGAACTATCTTTCTCCTCGTTATATGTTGTTATGAGAGATTTGGGCATGAAACCACATATTATGGCTCTATGTAGGGCTAGAGCACTGTCCTTGCCACAGCTGTAAGAAACCACACAATTTTTCAATCCTCTGTTTATGAGCTTCATAGCTCTATCTTTATAAGTAAGCATAATAAATACATTATAAAACATATATTAAACAAAGAGGATTAATTTAACAAAAAGAAAGTTTTTATATAGATTCTTAATTGTGTTGTTTGAAAATATGGAGAAAGATTGAATGATATGGAGCGGACAACGGGATTCGAACCCGCGACCCTCAGCTTGGGAAGCTGATGCTCTACCACTGAGCTATGTCCGCAATAATGAGTGCATGTAGGGTATTATATCTGCCAGTTATTATTTTGACAATAAATATTACTTTTTTTATTGCAAAAAAACATATAATAGATTTATTGAAGACTTGTTAAACTAAAAGTAAAAGAGCTCTTGGAGATATTTTTTCTAAGAGCTCTTTGTTACTAACATACTTATTTTATATTTTCATGACTATGATCGCAGATAGTACCTGTAGATTTTAATTCTCCCAGCAAATAAGAGTTTACTGCCGCATCCGCATCTCCTGAGGATCCTAAAACAACCTCTATCTCATGCTCGCTGAATATTTCGACAGCACCGCTTCCCATCCCTCCTGAGATAATTACGTTTACACCCAACTCGTTTAAGAAGTTTGGCAAAAATCCTGGCTTATGTCCGGGATTAGGTTTATTTTCTGTTGATAGTACTTTTCCATTTTCACATTCAAAAAGCTTAAAAGTTTCACAATGCCCGAAATGCTCAGCTACTTCGTTATTATTTGTTGCTACTGCTATTTTCATCACGTTTGTTTCCCCCTATTTATAATTGAAATATTCTGCGGTTCATTTTTTTGTTAAAAGCTAAGACGAAAATATTTGCATGGTTCGTCTGTAAACATTTCTCACTGCAGTTCCTGATGAACATGCCATTTCCACTATGCTCAACCCTGAGTTTAATGCCCTTGTTGCCAAAGAATCATAAGGAATATTGCCGACGAAAGGGATTTTGTTCCTGTCACAGTAATCTATGATTTCTCTTGTTTTTTCTTTATTTGCGTCGTATTTATTAATACATACAGCAATTTTTACTCCGAAAGACTGAGAGACCTCTATTACCCGCACCATGTCGCTTATTCCTGATATGGAAGGTTCTGCAACAACCAGCACCATCTCCACACCGCTTATAGATGCAATAACAGGGCATCCTATTCCGGGAGAGCCATCTATTATTGCAAAGTCAGTGTCCTGTGCTTCATTATTTAGTTGTTTTTTAACTTCTGAGACAAGCAACCCTGTTGTTCCATTTCCCATTTTTAATTGGGCCGTCGAAAAAACCTTTTCTTTATCTTTGTAGAGGTTAAGACTTCCTGCAACATTGGGATAAAAAGAGATGGCATTCACTGGACATACTAATTGACAAACGGCACAACCTTCACAGGCAAAAGGGTTAACTACATGTGTTTCATTTTTCACTGAAATTGCATCAAATCTGCAGTGCTTTAGACACTCTCCGCAGTTAATACAGAGAGTAGAATCTATTGCTGCTTTTGACATGCCTATATAATCTTTTCTTTGTGGATCCTTTCTTTCTC
>JAAYFL010000027.1 GCA_012728235.1 Synergistaceae bacterium | reverse complement strand
GTTGTGATTCTTGCTACTATTAAGGCTCCCGAAAAGATACCCGCATAACGAGTCTACTAATTCCAACATAAAACAAAAAGACAGACTTTGAAATTAATTCAAAGTCTGTCTTTTTTATTTTGATTAGCGAATATAGTAAATCATATGTTTCGTGATTCTTTCATATATTAAATGTGAATTTTTACAATGAGCTTTATCTCTTACTAGAAATAAAGATCTTGTTCTCCCTCTTCAATTTGCTGAAGGCGTTCTCTTGTAAGCTCTCTCGTTTTTTCATCCGGTATTTTCTCTAGCTCTTTATCTATTACTATCTGTCCAAGCTTTTTTAGATTCTCTGAGCCATATCCCACAAGATATTCTTTAAATGTCATAAGTGCGTTGGGTTGGCAGATGTTTTTTATCTCTCCCGATTTAGCAAGGTGCATAAAACGGTCTCCTGTGCGTCCTTCTCTGTAACAAGCAGTGCAGAAACTTGGAATGTATCCATCTTCGCAAAGCCACGTAAGTATCTCTTCTGGAGTTCTTTCGTCAGACACTTGGAATTGTGCAGTGTGATCAGACTTTGGACGCGCTACATCTTTATGATAACCACCAATGCCGGTGCAAGAGGCTGCGCTCACTTGAGATATTCCGAGTTCAAGAGCTTTCTTGCGAGTTTCGGGTGTTTCTCTTGTAGAAAGAATCATTCCTGTATATGGAGTAGTTACTCTTATGACAGCGATTATTCTCAAAAACTGTTCGTCTGTGAGAAGATATGGAAATTTCTCAAGATCAACGCCTTCTGCCATACGCATGCGAGGCACTGATATAGTGTGCGGTCCCACTCCAAACATTTTTTCCATGTGCTCTGCATATATAAGCTGTGCGACTAATTCGTACTTGTAATCGTAAAGACCATAAAGAACTCCAGTTCCTACATCATCAATGCCGCCTTGCTGAGCTCTATGAAGTGCTGTGGTGTGCCAGTCGTAGTTGCTTTTGGGTCCTACTGGATGCATTTTTTCGTAGGTTGGCCTGTGAAAAGATTCCTGAAATAAAATAAAGGTGCCTATGTCAGCAGCCTTAAGTTTTTCATACTCTTCAACAGTTGTTGCGGCTATGTTTACGTTTATTCTACGTATCGAGTCTCCTCGACTGTTTTTATATGCGTAAACTCTTTCCATACATTCAATAATATATTCCAGTGGAGATTCTACGGGATGTTCTCCTGATTCCATGGCTATACGTTTGTGGCCAAGCGCCAAAATTGCATCCGCCTCTTGATCAATCTCTTCCATAGTAAGTTTTTTTCTGACCATGGAGGGATTGTCTTTGTGGAATGCACAGTATTCGCATTTGTTAATACAATGATTAGATACATATAGAGGAGCGAAAAGGACTATGCGCCTGCCGTATATTTTCTCCTTGATTTCCTTTGCTAAAGCATAGAGTTCTTTCTCTAACTCAGGATCGGTTATCTCAAGCAGAACTGCTGCCTCTAGGTGATTGAGACCTTTGCATGTCTTTGCCTTTTCTAGAAGCGAACGGACATATTCTTTATCCTTGACTAGTTCTTTTGCTTTTTCTATTGAAGACAATATCTCTGCATCATCTATAAATGATGAGTCTTGAAATTGTTTCGGATCGTACATCTGGTTATCCTCCTTAATTTGTCACAGTAAAAATTCAAAATACATGAAAAAGATCTTACAATAAACTGTGATTTATATCATTTATATTATATATTTAACTTCTTGTGACATTAACATATCACGCGACGTTTGTCGGCTTTATTTTAAAAAACCGTCATTGTTCTCCTGGTCAGGGCGTCATGCTGTGGTTGCCTTCTAAAATCTGCGATTCAATATATAACAAAATACGGAATATAAATAAAACATCAGAGAATATTATACACCATCCTTTTTTTGAAACCTCTACACAAAATACTGATATTACTGTTTTTTGCTGGCTATGCTTAAAAACACAAATCTTCAATAACTCAACAAAATGTGCGATGCAAATGTGGGAATTATATATTATAATTAGATTAGGAAAGGTTGGTGTCTATAATGAAAAAATTATTTTCGACTATTTTGATTGTTACTATTCTATTTGTCTCAGTCCCTCTTGCTTCCGCAATAGACTTGGGAGGATTTCTCAAAGACGCAGCAATTACCATTGTCGGCGGAACCGCAGTAAAAGCAATTGCACCGCAGCTCAATGATTTTATCAACACAATTACATTTAACAAAGGGGTTAAATTCGACGGGTTTACAAAAGTCGTTCCGATTCTATCAATAGGATCAGGAACGCGTATTGGCGCTGCACAAGTCGGTGCAAACACACAAGCCGCTCTTGATAGAACAAAAGCAGTTGCTCAGCTTGAGGGCGAATTTAGTGGTATCAGAGCAAAGGCCTTGATTCCTATCGACAAGGAAATTCCCATTTCACAGTTTAAACGCGTTAAGGGTGTTGGTGTTACAGCTATCATTGACGTCAAACTATAAAATAGTAACTTAAAAATAGTACCTCTTTTTCAATATTTAAGAG
>JAAYFL010000026.1 GCA_012728235.1 Synergistaceae bacterium | reverse complement strand
TTTTAATAGTCTTGATATTACTGCCATCCTTTGTATCAATCTGGTCAGAAAGCCTAAGGGAATATATTCGAAATCTTCTGAGTTTAGAAGTTGCAGTTTTACTACTCTTAATATATGTTGCCCTTATAATAGCTATATCTCCATTTATATTTAGATACAAACTAAGAGATAATAATTAAAAAACAAATAGTATTAAATCAACCTTTTAGAAATATATGACTATGGTTTTGAATTCCACAAGACTTAAAATATATTCGGTAGAAGCTCTTTAAATAAATAAAAATTTTAGTAAAGCTTCGGAATTCAAAATTGATTTACACTGAATCATTGCACCTAGGTGCAATGGATAGGAGTCTTAAATGTTGTGTCCCTATTGTGGAAAAGAAATGGAAAAAGGACTCATTCAAAGTGGCCGAACAATTTTCTGGTCACGTAAAAAGAAAAAGCTATTCTTTTTACCGGATCCAACATTAGATGACATCAAAATTGCTGGAGGTATGAATGGCTGTGTTAAAGAAGCCAATCTCTGTAAAAGTTGCAATAAGATTGTTGTTGATATTGCCGATGAATAATTGGCAGTAAGCAAAATTTGTTGATATGGGTTTTCATGGTAATTTGAAAGAAATACTTTATAATTAAATGAATAAACTCAGGGGAATAATAAATTCAAGCAAAGGATAAAATAAAGCCCGAAAAAAGTGGTGAAATATCTTTAGGAAAAAAAATAAAGAGGAAGTTAGTAATTACACTGACCTCCTCTTTAATCTTATTTATGGCCTTCTTCAGGCACTATACAAATAAATTTAAATACACCTTCACCTGCATTTTTAAATTTATGCAATGTATCCGCTGGGATATAGGCATAGGAACCTGCTTTTACTTCATGTTCTTCTCCGTTTATAAAGAGAGTACCATTTCCATCTAACATATAATTTATATGTGGCCATGGATGGCTATGCTTGGGAGAGTATCCGCCTTCTGTTAATTCTAATACTCTCATTACATATCCCTCCCAGCCTTCCTTTGGTGAGATCAGTGCTTTCATGGATGCACCCTTAGCATCTGGGCTATTAAAGATGACGGCTTCTAGATTATCTTCATGGGCTATTTTCATTTGATTGCTCCTTATGATTTTATATATTTTAATTATACCCTAAAATGGCATAAAGATTGAAATGAATAGAAATTTTATACCTAGAGTTAATTTTGTAATTGCACTTTAAATATACTATCCGAAATAAATAAAAATAAAAGCGAGAGAAAATCGGTAAGGCTTCTACACTGTCCAATGAAAGTATTTAATGATAAATGAATTTTATTAAAAATCCAAATTTAGGTGTGATCCTAGTTGTATATCTGTTGTCTGTGATAAATAAAGTCCTGTCTGAGAGTCCGTTATATTGTCTCAAACAGGACTTTATTATTTTACACGGACATTTAACCTTTTCAATCTTAGTCTATTGTTTATTTTTATAACTTGGAAATTTTGGAAAGGACTTCTTTAAAATCTGGAATTTCTGAGATTTTATAGACTTCGACCCACTCTATTTTGCCGTTTTCATCTATTAGAAAATTGGCTCTTCCAGATGCGTTCATTTCTTCCGAAAAAACACCGAAAGCTTTTGCCACTTCTCCTAGGGGATTGTAGTCCGATAGCATTTGTAGCTTACTTATATTTATCACTTTTCCCCAGGCTGATTTTGAGTATTGATGGTCTACGTTAATTCCCAGTGGTACTATATTTTTTTCTATGAATCCATCATAGGCGAGCTCAAGGGCTCTCATATGATCCAGTCAACCTGCTGTCCATGCTAAAGGATGAAAGGATAGCAATACTTTTTTTCCTTTAAAGTCCTTTAAGTTTACTTCTTTGCCATTTTGATCTTTTAATTTAAAATCTAAAGCCTCTTGACCTACTTTAATTACATCTTTCATTATATCCCTCCTTTATAAAGGATTACCCTAGAAGATTACTAATAATCTACTAACTAAGAAAGAGCACGATGTATATAAAATACGACTACTCTTTTTCTGCTGATAAGCTTAAATAATTTAGAAGTTCCCCGGGAGTGTAAATGGGGCTTTGGCAGGAGAAGTTCTCACATACATAGGCGGCGAAGCCATGGGATGTATCGTAGTTTTTTAGTTCAGGAAAGATTTGTTTTTCTTCAAAGGAGCCACCATAGAATATCAGTGTCGTAAAGGGAAGATATTCTTTCTGGATCCGGCTGTATACCTGCCTTGCCTCATCATCGCTCTTTTGTGCACAAATTATTATTTGCCTATGGGGCATTGTGTTTTCTAGAAGCAAGGAAATGAAGTGAAGACAGGCGGCGGGCATAGTGGCAGCAGTGCTAATAAAGGCTTTGGAAGCTTTTTCGTACATAGCTGATAGCTTTGTATCCCCAGTTAGTTTTGTAAGGTTATCAAGGCATTGGAGGGCGCAGGAGGTACCTGAAGGCATAGCGCCGTCATGTTCATCCTTGGGACGAAGAAACACCTCCTTGTCATCTTTACTCGTCATGTAGAAACAGCTCTTTTCATCGTCCCAGAAGAGGGAGATCATTTTACTAGCCAGGGATTTTGCTTCTTTAAGATAGTTAAGATCCAGGGTGGCCCTGTAGAGCTCGATTAGGCCATTGGCAAAATTGGCATAATCTGAAAGAAAGGCCTTTGATGGCTTTGCCCCTTCAATATACACGCCGAAGAGTTCTCCGCTTTCCTTGGTCTTTTCCAAGATAAAATCCGCGGCCTTTTTCGCGCTGTGGATATAATCCTTATTTCCTGTTACCTCTGCGGCACGGCACAGGGCTTCTATCATAAAGCCATTCCAAGACACGGATATTTTAGTGTCTTTGAAGGGCCGTGGTCTTTTGCTTCTTATATCATATAGCTTAGGCAGTATTGTATCGCCACCCTTGCCCTCACCGGTGATGTGCAGTATGTTTTTGCCTTCAAAGTTTCCCCTCGGGCTCACACCGTAGTTTTCTTCTAACCACCGTAGTTCATCCGAAAGGAGTTTTTCTTTCAGCTCTTCGTATTCAAAGACGTAGAATTTGCCTTCTTCTCCTTCTGAATCGGCATCTTCGGCGGAGAAAAACCCACAGCTATTTGATTGCATATCACGGAGGGCATAATGGGCGATGCCATCGATTATGGTATTGAATTCATGGTTTTTGGTTAGACTAAAGGCTTCGCTGTAGGCAAGTAGGAGTAAGGCGTTATCGTAGAGCATCTTCTCGAAGTGGGGCACCAGCCACTGCCTGTCGGTTGAGTAGCGTGAAAAGCCACCGCCTAGATGGTCGTATATCCCACCATAGTACATCTGAGTTAAGGTCTGTTGGGCCATATGCAGTGCGCTATCATCCTTATTTGCCCAAGCGTATTTTAGAAGAAAGAGTAGGTTATGGGGTGTGGGAAATTT
>JAAYFL010000025.1 GCA_012728235.1 Synergistaceae bacterium | reverse complement strand
GTATAGTCACAGTCCGAGCGTGATCAAACCGTCGCAGGCAATGAGTACGGCCCGCCATCAGAATGGAGGGAGGTGAAATTCCTATGAGAGCGTATGCCAACGCTTGTCTGGACGATTTTGGGCATATGACAAGCAAGACCTATTGTATCGAAGGCTTAATGCAACAGCTCTTATCCTCTTGCATATCGTGCCGGATACCATCTCTGAAACCATGCTGTAAAAGCTCCCATCAGCGCAGGTAAGATGGAATTGATTAGACCTATGTAGGGAGAAAGACCAGTGCCCATCAGAATATATGTCCAAATGGGCGTGACGAGATACAGCACCCCCCAGGCGGCGGTCAATATGCGGTTTGTACTGATAAAAAGTGGATTTGAAAAAGCGCTTTCTCCCCCGTAGCCGGACGCACTGTAATGGGCAGTCAGCGGTATTTTGGTAAATGCGCCGATGAACCATATCAGTCCAAAGATCAAATAGCTGCCGGAAACGATAAGCCTTGTATTCGCACCAAATAAAACCGCCAACGAAATCCCGGCCACAATGGGGACGCTGATTTGCTCAAAGACAACAGGACGGAATGCAAGCCATAATAACGGAACAAGCGCCGCCACGGCAATGCCTACTGCACTGCCAACGATGGAATCTATTGCGATTGCTATCCAAATGGCAATCCATGGCAAGAGAAGAATCATCATGTTGGTTTTGCGCGAAGGGGTTACATCGGCTCCCTTTGGGGGAGCCGATGTGCCGAACAATTCATCCCATTTGAGCATGAGGTTAAAATCGCCAATGACTTTATAAAGACGCTGAAACAGCGCATCCTTTCCGGAAATTTCATTGCGGGAGATGGAGCGCCAAAGAGAGTACGGTGTTTCAATCCTTGTGGTATATGGTTTGAAATTCTCTGTTATTACTTCTGACCCTTGCTTTGTCAGCAAAATCTGATAGGTTCTATCAATATCAGTATAATGAAACTCCAGTACACGCTCCACACCGTCGGGTCTGTATAAAGCCGCCATCTGTGTTGTAAAGCTATGGCTTTCATCTGCTGGCACACCCGCATCTTCACCTTTGGCAATACCCCAAGAAGCGTCCGCCATTTTTTCAAACACATCGCGTGGATATAACGGCTCTGCAAGCTCTGCTTGTGTCTCGGCCCGAATCCCTCCGGCCGCATACTCTGCCCCCGCACGGCGGATGGTTTCCAAATATGCATCTGTGCGGCCTTTTAGTTCTGGCACACTAAAGAGCTCTCCCTGTCCGCAAAGGACTGTCGTATATTTGTCTTTTCCGCAAAAGTGGTCAAACATGGGGATAACAGCATCATAATTGCCTTTCGATGTCCAAAAGCCGCAAGTTGAAATAACAAGGTGCTTTTGATGGGTTACCTTATAGCGCATCGGATGTCCCCCGCTCTCGGTACCCTCAGCCATAAACGGCAGACTGAGGGGAAGCTGCCGGTCGATGAGATTTTTAAGCTCTCCTGGAACACCAAAATAGTACAGTGGAAAAGACCAAATAACTACATCAGCGGCAATCAATTTGATCAGGATCTCGCTCATTCCGTCATTTATTACACACTTTCCCGGTGTCTTATTCCAACAGGCGAAGCACCCCAAACAGCCCTTGACGTTCGCTTTTGCCACATCAATAATTTCAGCGTCTGCCCACTTGGCTCCGTTCAAAAATGCGCGGGTAAGGTACATGGTGTTGCTATTTCCACTTTTGGGAGAACCATTCAAAACTAAGATCTTTATCATTTCACTTCTCCTCTAAAACAGCTATTGCTTTATCCGCCCAGGTAAGACCTGCATGGATAAATGCGTCCCCATAAAGTGCTGCTATTCTCCAGTATTTTGATTTTTCATCGTTGCCAACAACCGTCCTATATTTAGAGATAGCATCATAGGCGGCACTCATTCCCTTACTAGCTTCCATGCATTTTTCACGGTATGTTCGAAGCATTTCCAGTGATTGTTCCGTACTCGTTTCTCCTGCGAAAAATACACGCATCAGAAATGCGCTTTTGACACGCATTGCATTAGCAATATCCGATTCCGGCATGGATAGCCAGTTCCCAAGTTCTTCTTTTCCGCTATCCGTTATGGTATATACTCTCTTGTTGGGTTTGTCATTCTGAATAATGCGCTCACTGGTCAGCCAGCCGTGGCACTCCATAGTATCCAGTTCGCGATAAATCTGGCTTGTCTTTGCCTGCCAGAAAAACGAAAGCGAATCCCTAAAAATCTTATCCAGTTCATAGCCAGTCATAGAACCGTAATTCAAGAGTCCCAGCAAACCATGCTTGAGTGACATATGAATTCCTCCTCCGTGTCATATTCAACAAGTTGAGTATAACACGGAGGCAATATAGCGTCAAGGCAAATTTTGCTGAATAGCGTTGGTTTCCGATCTCTATGTTTCGGTATTAGGTAGCTACTTTCTGATGTATCCCGCTTCTACCGAAACCTGTTAAATCGATTGAACAATTTAAATGTAAACGAAAGGGAAAAAACGATACAAGGTTTGGAAGTGTTCACCATCCTTTTGCAATGATACTGTGTAACGCATTAGGCTCCGCAAAGCCCGGTAAACAAAGGGTTTGCGGAGTCGTTTTCACGCAGGGCGGGTGTTTCTATGGCCCCGCCCGTTTTTGCGCCCTGTGCGCAG
>JAAYFL010000024.1 GCA_012728235.1 Synergistaceae bacterium | reverse complement strand
GTAAAAAAGGGTAAGGATGCTCAGCATCCTTACCCTTTTTTTTGTATATCCAACGCAAGTTTTAACTGAATGTTTTAAAGATATTATTAGCTCGCCTTTCATTTACGTAGAATATGGTAATTAAATCTTTCAATTCATTACCTAAATACACGATGGAAGAATACAGATTGTGTGTCAAATCCAAATAAGTTTTAAAAAATTGATATTGTATTTCTTAGGCAAGATAGTTAAGTTATAATATATTTGTACAAAGTCTCATTACTCTACTCTAAAAGGAGCTGGTAATAATGACGATACAAGCAGCTGTAATGGTTCCACATCCGCCACTCATCGTTCCAGAGGTTGGCAAAGGCGAGGAACAAAAAATTAAAGATACAATAATAGGGTTTAATAAGGCCATGGAACTTGTAGTCAGCCTTAAACCTCAAACAGTTGTGATACTTACTCCCCACAGCACAATATATTCAGACTACTTTCATATTTCTCCTGGCAAGTCGGCATATGGTGATCTGAGTAATTTTGGTGCTCCACGAGTTAATTTTAAAGTCGAATATGACACTGAATTCGTTTTTGAGCTTGAAAATATTTCTCAGGATGAAGATCTCAGTGCAGGAACTGAGGGAGAACGCGAAAAAAATCTTGATCACGCAACAACCGTCCCTCTATACTTTCTGAGAAAAGCGTATGGAGGAGAGATTCCTTGTAAAATAGTACGAATTGGACTGTCAGGAATGTCGCTTAGTGAACATTATAGATTTGGAACCCTTATAAAAAAGACAACAGAAGAGCTTAACAGGCCTATATGTGTAATTGCAAGTGGCGACCTCTCACACGTCCTTAAAAAAGATGGCCCTTACGGCTATAAAGCTGAAGGTCCAGACTATGACAAAAAAATTATGGATGTTATGTCAAGAGCTGCCTTTGGCGAACTTCTTAATTTCTCGAATGATTTTACTGATAAGGCTGCTGAATGCGGACATCGGTCATTCACAATAATGGCAGGATGTCTTGATGGCCTCTCCGTTAAACCTGAGATGCTCTCATATGAAGGCCCTTTCGGCGTTGGATACGGAGTCTGTACTTATCTTTCGGGAAAACCAGACTCAAGTAGACGTTTTCTTTCGACTCATAAAATATAAAAGGAGATGACATAATTGAAAAATCAAGAAAGTTCTTATGTAACTCTAGCTAGAAAAACAATAGAAGAATATATCACGACCGGAAAAATAATAACTGTTCCAAAAGACTTACCTATAAATTTGCTCGAAAAAAAAGCCGGCACTTTTGTTACGCTCAACAAGTTTGGGCACCTAAGAGGCTGTATAGGCACAATTTCTCCGACTACTTCGAATATTGCAAAAGAAATAATCCAAAATGCAATAAGTGCCGCTGTAAAAGACCCGCGCTTTCCTCCTGTTGCAGCCTCAGAGCTAAAAGACCTCGTCTACAGCGTAGATGTTCTCGGTGATACTGAGAACGTAGAATCGCCAGAGCAGCTAGATGTAAAAAAATATGGCGTAATTGTATCAAGTGGATATAGACGAGGACTGCTTTTGCCTAACCTTGACGGAGTAAATACTGTGAAAGAACAAATATATATTGCAATGCAAAAAGCTGGAATTCACGAGAATGAAGAAATAAAGTTGCAGCGTTTTGAAGTAGTAAGGCACACATAAAATGAGATGCGTTGTATGTCCACATCTCTGTGAACTAAGTGAAGACCAGACTGGACTTTGCAAGGCAAGAAAAAACGTCGAAGGAAGTATCATCTCAATAAATTACGGCAAAATTACATCAATTGCACTCGATCACATTGAAAAAAAACCTCTCTCAATGTTTCATTCTGGAAGCATGATTCTCTCTGTCGGTGCATTCGGATGTAACATGGACTGCCCTTTTTGTCAGAATCACTCTATCTCCACTGCCTCAGAAGAAAACGCTAACACAAAATATATTTCACCGTCTGAGCTAGCTGATATGGCCAACAATATGAAAGATAAAGGAAATATCGGTGTAGCTTTTACTTACAATGAGCCAATGATTGGATACGAATATGTAACGGATACTGCTATCGAGACAAAAAAGCTGGGCATGAAAAATGTCGTCGTAACTTGTGGTAACGTCTTTTTACCAATACTCGAAGAAGTCTTGCCTTACATCGATGCTTTCAATATTGATCTTAAAAGTTTCTCGAAAGAACAATACAAAAACCTGGGCGGAGATCTTAAAACTGTGCAGAATTTTATAACATGTGCAGCAAAAAAATCTCACGTCGAAATAACAAACCTAATAGTTCCAGGAATGAATGATACCGAAGAAGAGATGATGGATCTTTCAAGCTGGTTGAGTAGCGTAGACAAAACTATCCCTCTGCACATC
>JAAYFL010000023.1 GCA_012728235.1 Synergistaceae bacterium | reverse complement strand
GTGTAGACCAGTTCGACGGGCTTGGCTTCCGTGGAGGCCTGGGCAACGAGTGCCGGGCCCACCAGGGCTGCGAGCAACAAAACGATCAATGCTTTTTTCATTCTCTCCGCCTGAGGGTGCGTTGCACCCAATGGTATTATCGGTCTAGCTGTTAAGCTGTCTTACAGGTATGGTCGCACGGCTTTTCCCATCTGTCAACGGTGATATTCTGCAAGATCAAGATGTATCTGATCAGACGATGATCTTGAAGACCACCTTCTTCGCCGCACGGTCATCACCGACTGCGATGTTGGGGGCGTGCGGTTCGCCGGGAAAGAAGATGACGAAGAGGGAGGGGTCGGCATAATAGGAGGCGATCTTGCGCCCGCTGCCGAAGACGATGTCCCGCTCTGCGCTGTACTCCCCGGACGGGACAAAGCTCTCGCTGTCACCTGTGTCCATGCGCTCACGCCCCGCAAGCAGCATCTGTACGTCGGCGTCGCGGCGGTGAATCTCGTACGGCCGTTCATCGACCGCCTCGGTCTCGTAGCTCATGATGGTGTAGCGCAGCGAGGGATCGTCGCAGGGATAGGCGCCGAGCGGCAAGGTTGAGAGCGCTCCGCTTTCGAGGATGGCGACGACTTCCTCCAATTGGGGGAGGGCGGGGATGTACTTTGCTAGGTTTTCGATGCGGTCTATGATCATGATCTGCTCCTTCTGATGGCACAGCATAGCGCAAGAGTGGTGGCAAGGCTAGCCGACCCCCACTTTTTGTGAGTATCCTTTGGCGACAAGGAGCAGATGATGAGCGAGAAGCATACCTATACCACCGCCGTTGAATGGACGAAAGAGAGGAGAGCGGCGCTCTCCAGCCGAGGATTGCCCACCATCGAGGTGGCGACCCCGCCGAACTTCCCCGGAGGACACGAGGGCATCTGGTCGCCCGAGCACCTCTACACAGCAGCCGCCGAGGTTTGCCTGATGACCACCTTCCTCTCCTTCGCCGAGCGGGCCAATCTCGACTTCTTGAGCTACAAGAGCGAGGCGGACGGCATCCTGGACAAGGTTGAGAAGAGCCTCTTGATGACGCGCATCCACATCAAGCCCACCATCACGGTGGCAAACGAAGCGGACAGGGAGGAAGCGCTCAAGCTCATCGAGCGAGCCGAGCGCTACTGCCTCATCTCCAATTCCATCAAGAGTGAGGTGACAGTAGAGGCCATTGTGGTGGTGAACCAGCATTGATTTACGGAAAAATTATTCCTTCGAGTCCAATCGAGTAATAATTAAATTTTTTCCGGTTTCTCGAATGGCTGCTTCCATTTCTTTAGGAAGCTTATCATCCGTTATGATTGTATCCACCTGTGAAAGGGGCATCTCTATTGAAAGTGCATCTTTCCCAAACTTATCGCTCTGCGCAACCAATATCGTTGTGTCTGCGCACCGGCTCATCTTGGCGTGGCGACCAAATCCGTTCGGATTATAATCGGAAATCCCTGACTCAACAGTAACCCCGCCAGCTCCAAGGAAGGCTTTATCAACATGGAAGAAGTCCATATTATTCAATGTCAGTGGACCTGAAAGATCAAGTTCGTTTGGGTCAAGGATACCACCAAGTACAATGATTCTAAAGGGAGTATTCGTCAATTCCATTGCAACAGGGAGACTGGGAGTAATCACGGTAAGTTCATTTAAACTCTTAAGATTGCGCACTACCTGCAACATAGTGCTGCCGATTCCTACAAAGATGCTCTCGCCGTCCTTGACCATGGTCGCGGCAGCTCTCGCGATAGCGGTTTTTTTCCAAATATCAGTATTGTCTATTTCCGGAGAAAAAAATTTTTGACTGAAATTATTAGATAGAATCGCCCCACCATATACTCGCGTCACTGCTCCTTGTTCTTTTAAGTATTCAATATCTCGGCGGGCAGTTTCATTTGAAACTCCAAACTGTTTAGCGATTTCGTTAACCTTGATGACGCCACCGCGAGTCTTGAGTGTGTCGATAATTATTTTCTGTCTTTTATTGGCCGTCATAATATATTAACCCCTATTACTATGAGAACTATTATTTGCAGATCCACATTTGATGAGTTGGCAACTAGAAGTATTACCTACTGAATTGGAAAAATCAATCCATAGCAATTTGGCAAATCCACAAACAATGTGGAATTACCAAATATTTTTGTTGACTTATATGGTAAACTATGCGTTGATTAAACTATGAGATTCGATATCCAAAGGTGCCTTATATGAAAAGAAATAAGTCTATATCAATTCAATCTCAACGAAAGCCGGTTAAAATAACCCCTTATTTATTGTTATTACCTGCCTTTATATTATTTACTCTATTTACTTTCTGGCCTTTCTTGAAGACTATTATTCTTTCTTTTGCTTTTACCGATAAAAAAGGGAACTTTGTCAAATGGGTTGGTATTTCCAATTATATACGAGTTGTAAGTGGGACTTTATTTGGAAAAATCATTAGCAACACCTTTTTGTTTGCACTGATGATTGGGACAGGAACTCTGGTAATTGCAATGTTTCTTTCTCTTGTCAGTGTTTCCCGGGGTAGAGGAGGTCGATTGCACGAAGTGATGTTTTCACTCCCCATGGCGGTCGCCTCTGCTCCCGCATCAGCGATTTTTACATTCATAATGCGGAAAGAAAATGGAATTCTTAACAAAATACTTGGAACCAACATCGCATGGCTTCAAGATCCGCGGTGGGCGCTGTTCGCGGTCGCTATTGTTACCATTTGGCTTAGCATCGGAGCAAGCTATATTTTCCTCTTGGTAGGATTTAGAAACGTCCCGGAAGAATTACTTGAAAGTGCCACCCTCGATGGTGCAGGTGTTCTCAGAAAAACATTTAATATTCTCATACCCTTGGCGTCTCCTCAGATTTTCTTCGTTATATTTCTCAATATCACAAACTCATTTAAGGCGTTCACACAGATCAAGCTATTGACTGAGGGCGGACCAAACAATGCTACCAATACATTGATATATAGTATGTATAGGAATGCAATCCTGAACAATCGGTATGAAACAGCCTGTGTGCAGGCAATCCTGTTATTCTTAGTCATCTTTATTATAACCCGAATTCAAAATATTTTTGAAAAAAGGATGGTTTTCTACTAATGACAAGTACTGCGAATCCAACAGCTAATAAAAACCACCTTATAAAACACCTCCATCTGTTTACAAACCATCTTTTCAAGATTTTGCTTGGCTTTATAATCGTCCTTCCAATCATAATCTGCGTTTCTTATTCCTTGATGACAAATGAAGAGCTTATGGGGACAATCGGTTTACGGTTTCTACCGAAGAATCCAACCTTTGAGAATTATTCTTGGGTGATGAGAACTATTCCAATTGGCACATACATGAAGAATACGTTTATCCAGTGTGGAATTATCATTGCATGTCAATTAGCTATTTGTAGTCTTGCTGCATATGCATTTGTTTTCTTTGAGTTCCCCTTCAGTAAATTATTATTTACGATTATTTTAGCAACCATGATGATCCCCGGTGACGTGGTTATCATCACGAACTACATTCAAATACAGCATTGGAAACTTACCGACACCCATATTGGAATGGCTCTTCCTTATTTGGTTGGTGGTATGGGTATTTTTTTACTACGACAATTTTATTTAACAATACCAAAAGAACTTAAGGATGCTGCTGAAATTGATGGCTGCTCTGACATGGGGTATTTTTTCAAGGTGGCTGTCCCCCTTTCTGTACCGGCATTGGCTTCCTTAGCCATCTATGAGTTCATTGCAATCTATAACCGCTATTTCTGGCCATTATTGGTTACGAATAAAGATCGCATGAGAACGATTCAACTTGGGATGGCGATGCTGGAAGGCGGAGAGGCTGGTAAAACGCCTCATATTCTCGCCGGTGCATCTCTATGTATTCTCCCGGCGATTCTGGTGTTCATCGTTGGCCAAAAATATCTTGTTAGAGGGATGACCGAAGGTGCAATTAAGGGTTAAAGCATTGTATTTTGTGTAAATTACCGACTTATAGCCGGTTAAAAAAAGGAGAATGAGATATGAAAAAAATGACTCTCATGGTATTGATTGCAGTATTTGTAATCACCGGTGTGTTTGCCGCAGGTACCAAAGAAAAAATTGTCGAAAAAGAAATTGCTCCGACACTCACAAAAGATGGACGCATAGAAGTGATGTTTTGGTGCACATACACAGGAGATAGTTCTGACTTTTTTGATAAGATCATTTCTGAATTCAATACCTCTCAAAGCAAGTATTTTGTCGTTAAGGAAAGAAATGGTAACTATTATGATCAGTTAGCAAAGATGCAAGCGACCGATCGTGAGAACCTCCCAGCCTTATGCAATAGTTCCTCAGAAACTGTAGGATCTTACTTGTATTCAGGTGTGGTGAAGATGGTACAAGATTTCATGGATGCTGATCCGAGTTATAAGACCAATTTGTATGGAAATCTTGTCGCTACGTATGGGTTGAATGAAAGGCTCATTGGTTATCCTTTGGGGCAATCTCTTTCAGGATTCTTCTATAATGCTGATGTGTTTAAAGCAGCGGGGATCGATCCATACTCTCTCCGAAGCATGGATGCCATCTATGAAGCAGCGGGAAGGATAGTCGAAGGTGGGTTTGCCAAGTATGGGATTGCTGAAGAGCATTCGGGAATTTGGGCAAATTACGCCTTTGCTCGAGAGGGCTATTATTGTACAGATAATGAAAATGGCACAACAGGTCTTCCTACCAGGTGTTTGTATGATGATAATAGCAATGGGTTTGCGGATATAGTTGAACGTTACTACACATCTTGGGCGAATCTCGCAAGTAAAGGCTACGTGTTTCCTTTTGGTGCAAAAATTAAAGACGATATAATTCCTGCTCTTGGTCGAGGCGAGCTTGCGATGGTCGTGACAACCAACTCGTACCGAGCGAATGTCAACGATGCCGCGAAAGCATACGGTTCAACATATGGTTTCGTGCCGATGTTCTCAGTGACTGAGAAAGGTAAGCAAACCGGATACTGTGCCTCCGGTAATGGCTTCTTCATCGTTGACAATGGCTGCAAAGAAGAACAACTCGGTGCCTGGGAATTCATCAAGTATTTTACCTCTCCCAGTGTGCAATTACGCTGGAATAAAATGACGGGATATCTGCCGCTCTATGATGAAATTTACAATTCTGGAGAATATCAGGAATTCATCAACGATCCTGAAAACGCCTATATCAAGGTTCTCATTCATGAGCTACAACAGGCAGATAGCAGCGCATTCTATGCATTTACTGCAACGAATAATGTGTACAGCCCTGCTGGAGCGACCTGCTTGGAAGCTGTCATGAGTGGGGTCCCTGTTAAGAAAGCCATAGCGGAAATGTGTGCCACTATTAATGAATCATTCCAATTGTATAACGCAACAAATCGCTAAGTTTGTCAGATAAATACTCCGGAGAACGGGTCGCTTGCGGCCCGTTACTCCAATTAGGTGGAAATTGATGCAAAATACTGTTGTAAGACGCATGCTTGTTTGCGAATTTATTCAAGAGAGCAACTCATTTAATCCTGTGTTGTGTGGCTCTGATTGTTTTAGTAGCAGTGGGGTTAATCAAGGTGGAGCATTATTACAATCAAATGGATTGAAAGGCGAAACAGTCGAAGGAATTCACCACACATTGAAGGTTCGAGGTGTTCATGTGTGTGATGGGATTTATATGCGTTCTAAAAGCGGAGGGCCAGTCAAGCAAGAAGTAATAGACGACTTTTTACAGAAAATGTTGACCATTATTAAGGCAGATGGTCCATTCGAGGGGATAATTGTTTCACTCCATGGAGCTACAATATCGGATAAGTCTATGGATGTCTGCGGTGATATACTTCAATCAATCCGCGGTTGGGTGGGGCCGAAGACAATCATTTCGGTGAGTTGCGATCTTCATGCGAACGTAACAAGCAAAATGATGCGCAATTCAGATTTCATCTGTGGATACCAGACATACCCTCACCTTGATCATTATTCTGTTGGTTGTAGAGTAGCGACGCTTGCATGTGATAAACTCGAGGGACGGACCCTTGTCAATGCGCGTGTGACACTCCCCATTATGGCTCCCGCTCACGCCAACAATACCACTCAAGGCAAACTGAGATATCTCATAGAACGAGGACACAGCTTAGTTGCCACAGGCAAGATTGTTGATTTCACAATATTCCAAGTACAACCGTGGCTCGATATATCTGAAATAGCGTCGTGCGTTGTGGTCACTGCCGAAAATACGGAAGCCTCAATTACATACGCCAAGGAGTTGGCACACAAGCTATTTCAGTTCCGCCTAGAAATCCAAGGGGACACGTTGAGCTCAATTGATGAAGTAGTTCGCTTGGCACTCCAGAATGATAGTGGCAGACCAGTTGTTTTGGTGGATTCTGCGGATTCCCCGAATGCTGGAGCGTGTGGGGATAGCGCTACTGTCATCAACCATATCTTGAAATACAAGGATTCCTTGCGCTGTGCGGTCACCGTACTGGATAAGAGCGCAGTGATGAAAGCATTTTCTGTTGGGGTGAACAATAAAGCTGATTTTCTGCTTGGAGCAAGCTTGGCCCCGCAGTTGAGCACCCCCGTGCTCGTTAAAGATGCATTTATTAAAAGTCTGCACAATGGAACATTTTTATTGGAGGGACCAGCAGAACGAGGTCAAATGAGAAATTTGGGACTCTGTGCTGTAATTGAAATAGGATATGTCCAAATTTTGATTACGTCAAAATCTGAAAATGCCGGTGATCTGCAATTCTATCGAGGGTTTGGAATCGAGCCTACGTTGTGTCGACTGGTTTCTGTGAAAGCCTGTTCTTCACTGCGGGCGAGTTACGATCCCATTTCATCTCAAGTAATTAATACAGATACTCCCGGTGCTGCGGGTCCTAATCTGCTTACCCTTCCATTTCAACATCTACCCAAACCATTCTATCCATTTCAGGAGATTAGCGAGGAGCATATCGGGAATCCGGAAGTATTCTGAAAGTCGATATGTCAAGCCTGATTTCTTTGGAATCGAGATTGACTGTATCGCACATCATCCCTCTGGTTTGGGGTACTATAGCTACTGTGTGAGGAGTCAGCTATGAGTTTTATTCTTGCTATCGATTGTGGCACAACGTCTATCAAGGCCTCGGCAATACACCTTGAGACATGGAACATCAATTGCGCGAAAACTGAATGCGAACTATTTCAGCCATCCAGTGATCGAGCTGAGCAAGATGTTGGCGTATTGTGGGATTCATTGTGTCAAGCTTCCAGAGAATGCGTGAAGGATTGTGATATCTCAGATTTAAAAGGTTTGGTTATCTCAGCTCCTTGGAAACATATCATACCGCTCGATTCTTCTTGTGAGCCATTATGCAGAAGTTTGACTTGGATGGATTCGAGAGCCGTAGAGCAGGCTGATTTCTTGAATAGAAGATTGAATTTTGATGTTGGAACAGGGCAGGAATATTGGCCGCGACTCATGTGGTTGAAAGAACAAGAACCTGAGATTTGGATGAATGCGGAGCACATTGTTGGTTTAAATACCTATTTCAAATATCGTGCTACTGGTACTTTAACCACAGATTATTCTGATAATTTCATTGAAACTCCGAATAGTAACTTGCAGGAGCGGTATAATCGAATTCTACGCTGTGCAGAATTGGATGGGGACTTGGATAAATTCCCTAAATCAGTTCCTTCTACTTCGTGTGTGGGATACTTGGAATCCAATGCTGCAGCACAGATGGGACTGAAAGCGGGTGTCCCTGTTTTTGCAGGGTTTACAGATCTTGCTGCGATTTCTGTTGGAAGTGGTTGTATACGGGAAGGCTGTACCCATATTTATTTAGGGACTTCCTCTTGGTTTGCAGAGATACAGCGAAATCGTCTCGAAAACTATTCCAATCTATATTTTACTCTCGATGAGCATTTCGAGAGCGCACTCTTTTCGATTCAAACCGGGGGAAAGGCATACGATTGGTTGATACAGCAGTTCTATAATGCCGAGAAAAATACTTACGGTAAGGAAATAACCAAATTTGTTGATTCCGAAGTTGCCCAGGTACCGGCTGGATCGTCGGGACTCATAGCAACACACTGGTTGAACGGGGAGTTGAAGCCGCTTTCGAAGAATGCGAAGGCAGTTTTTTTCAATATAACGGAACAACATGATCGTAGATATTTTGCACGGGCAATGCTGGAAAGCATTTGCTATACACATCGTTGGTCATTGGAGAAATATCACAGCCTCCATGGCAGATTGCCTAATGAGATTCGTGTTGTTGGTGGAGGTGCCCAAAGTGATGTTTGGATGCAGATGTTGGCTAACATACTACAAATTCCAATACGGGTTCCCAAGAATCCTCGCTACATTGGGACAATAGGTTTATGTTACTGTGCGATGATCGGTCTTGGTTTGATGGAGGATTATTCTAGCATTGAGGGAAAAATTGAAACTAGTTCCCTTTTCATTCCTTCAAAAGATCATGCGGTAATATATGATGAGCAGTTCAGTCTTTATAAAGCACTTTACCCTGCATTGAAAAGTTTATACGAACAAGCAAATGGCAGGTATTGAAGAGGTCGGAAGTGTGGCCGACTCCAAAAGAAAGTAGAATTTTGAAAGACCTTTTTCGATAGTGGTGCCATGAGTTAAAATGATATATGGGATAAGAAGTTACTCTTCAAAATCCAAAGTAGGAATAATCATTTATTGTCGAAGAGGAAATTTCCATTAGGTCCCTGTACCCAACACTTAAGCGAAATAAAAACTGTGGAGGAGCAGATGCAACGTAAACTTTTTGTCCTCTCGATGGACGCAATGGTGGATAAAGATCTTGAGTATCTTGAAAAGAAACCCAACTACTCTCTCCTGTTGGGGAGAGGGGCACGTGTCAATCGGATGATGAGTATCTATCCGAGTATTACCTATCCGGCACATGTCAGCCTCATCACCGGTTGCAGGACAGCCACCCATGGGGTTTTCAACAACACTAAATTTGGTTTCTCCGCCCCATACCCCGATTGGCATCTTTACAGTGAGATGATACAGGTTGAGGACCTTTTTGCTGCAGCGAAGCGGGCCAAGATGAGCACCGCTGCTGTCTATTGGCCTGTTACCGGTCGAAATCCTAATATCGACTATTTGCTTAACGAGTACTTCTTCTACGAACCTGGGGAGCGTGTTTCAATGGAACAGGTATGTGCATGCTTTGCTACCCAAGGGGCGAACCAGGAAACTGAACAAATCGTAAGGGAAAACTTCAACCGGTTCCCCTCCGAGGAGCTCAGTGCCGATACAAAGATAACCCTTGCTCAAACCTTTGATCACTTTATCAACGGGTGTGTCTGCTCGCTGATTCGCCGTCACCAACCAGATCTTTTAGTCGCCCATAACTGCTACTTGGACACGTTGCGTCACCGTCACGGGGTTTTCCATCCATATCTTGATGAAGGACTAGACATGACTGATTTGTGGCTTGGTGAGATTATTGAGGCGATGCGTGAAGCGGGAGTGTTTGAGCAGACAGATTTTATCCTTTTGAGTGACCACGGACAGATGAACATCGCACGGAGGATAAAGCTTAACCATATTTTGGCGCAGCGAGGTATGATTGAGGTGGCTCCCGATGGGTCGGTGCGTAGTTGGAGAGCGTACGCTCAATCCAATGGCATGAGCGCCTCTATCTTCGTGAAAGATCCCAAGGACGAGAGCGAAGTCCATAAGCTCCTTGCCTCTCTTGTTGATGAGGGGGTATGGGGAGTTGGAGCACTCTACACAAGGGAGGAGGTCGCCAAAACATATGGATGGTCAGGCTCCTTTAGTTTCGTCCTTGAAACAGATGG
>JAAYFL010000022.1 GCA_012728235.1 Synergistaceae bacterium | reverse complement strand
GAATAAAAGAGGGGCCTTCGGCTCCTCTTTTTTGTTTCTAATTAGTTGAAGCGTGTTCAAGGAGATGGTTTTTCCTATAATATTAGCTATAATAAATTTGTATTCTCTACAAACATGAGAATGTTTTTGCATGGAGCTGTTGTTTAAATGGATAGTAATGATTTGAAGTTTATGAAAGAGGCTTACTCTCTGGCTCAAGAAGCTGCCACTATGGGAGAGATTCCCGTGGGTGCGGGCGTAGTTCGCGAAGGAGAAATAATAGGGCGGGGTTTTAACAGACGCCTAATAGATAACTCTCCCTTTGCTCATGCAGAAATGCTGGCAATGAGCGAAGCTGCAAAGAGCATTGACAGTTGGCGATTTGATGACTGCACTCTATATGTAACTTTGGAGCCCTGTGTAATGTGTGCCGGAGCGGCCGTTCAATGCCGTATGAAAAAGATAGTCTATGCTTCTAGAGATCCAAAAGCTGGTGCTGCGGGGACACTTTATGATATTCCAAGAGACAAGCGACTTGCTTATAACTGTTTGGTAGAGGAAGGCATACTGAAAGAGGAATGCTCCAAAATGCTTCAGGATTTCTTTCACAAAAAACGTAAAAAGAGATTATAATTTTTGACAGTGATAATCTGATAGTATATAATGCCTAAGTTAAATTCCCCAAACTGGAGGGGTGGCCGAGTGGTCGAAGGCGGACGACTCGAAATCGTTTTGACGGTGATGAGCCGTCACGTGGGTTCAAATCCCACCCTCTCCGCCAGAAGTATACATATTCAAATACATGCGGAGAGTTGTCCGAGAGGCCGATGGTGAACGGTTGGAAACCGTTTGCGGTGATGAGCCGCCAGAGGTTCGAATCCTCTACTCTCCGCCATTTTTCTTAACTTCTTGTACAATATTTATGGAATTTCCATTATAATGGACACATGATTACTCTTTTATATCCCTACAACTATTTAAATAATTAAAAGATAAGGCTGAGCATTAAGTTAACCGGACAGACGTTTTTTGTGTTTTGCTGCTTTCACTTATGTGAGAAAAGAGGATAAAAGATGTTTCCTATTGAAAAAATTAATGAAATATTAAGGCCTTATTCTTTGCCTGAAGAACTTTTTGATATGTATAGAATTGTAGACCCAATTACACATAAAGAATTAGGTTTGACGCCTGAAGGTGAATTGTTTGAGACTGGAAAATCCTGCCACGATATATGGGAGCGTGGTGGTCCTTGTCAGAACTGCGTATCCGCTCACACCTGCAACGAACAAAAACAGTATTTTAAAATGGAGTTCATTCATGACACAGTCTATTTAATATTTTCCGTGCCCATTCATTTAAATGGAGATAAATATTCTCTTGAGATTGTAAAAGACGTAACAGACAGCATGTTTATTGCAAACAAATTCAATAATGATAAAACTGAAGCCGTAAAAGTGATAGATAAGTTCAACGCAATTGCGGTTCGAGATATTCTTACCGGACTTTACAATAAAAAATATGCGTTGGATCAGTTGCAGAAGTATTTGTCAGATGATAATACCGTCTTTATTTCAGCTATTACTGTAGATATAACTGGCCTGTTGTCTATAAATAACAATTATGGACATGCCATGGGAGATAAGGTGCTAAAAAGAGTGTCGGCCATCCTGTTTAGTTTGGTCGAACCGCCTACAAGTTTCGCAGTACGTCTAGAAAGTGATAATTTTGCTCTCTTTTATCAAAATGAGTATCTTAAAGAAGTAGAAACAGTAATGAAAAAAATAAAAGATTTAGTAAGGTCTTTAGTTTTTGAGAAAGATGGAGAGTCTTTTGGCGTTTCAGTTAAAACAGATCTTGTTGCACGCGATCAGGATGAGTCGGCAGAAAAGTATTTCAACAGGTTACAGGAGAGTACAAAAAAACAATAAGCATAAATAAATAGTCCATTAAGTAGAAGTACTTGCAATAAGCATAGAAGTAATGATATACTGATGGGCGGTGAATATCACACACAGATGTCGATCGCGGAACAGTTGCCTTAGGGTCGTTCAACGAGAAGAAGCATCTGGAGGAAAAAACAGGGGGAATAAAAATGGCAGTAGTAAGCATGAAACAGCTTCTTGAATGTGGTGTGCATTTTGGACATCAGACAAGACGCTGGAATCCGAAAATGAAACCTTACATTTTCACAGAACGAAACGGCATTTACATCATTGACCTTCAGAAGACGGTCAGAGGCCTCGAAAGAGCGTACGATTTCATACGTGAAGTATCCAAGCAGGGCGGCAACGTTCTTTTTGTAGGTACAAAACGTCAGGCTCAGGATGCAATCCAAGAACAGGCAATCAAAAGTGGACAGTTTTATATAACACAGCGTTGGCTAGGCGGTATGCTTACCAACTTTGATACTATCCGCAGCCGTGTTGCACGTATGGTTGAGATCCAGCAAATGGAACAAGACGGTACAATCAACAAGTATCCTAAAAAAGAGATAGTACAGCTACAGAAACAGCTTGCAAAGCTTGAAAAATATCTCGCGGGAATAAAAGAGATGAAGTCTCTCCCCGATGCAATTTTCGTTATAGATCCCAGACGTGAAACAATCGCTATAGCAGAAGCTCATAAATTGGGTATTCCTGTTGTCTCAATAGTTGACACAAACTGTGATCCTGATTTTATCGACTATCCCATTCCAGGCAACGATGACGCAATAAGAGCCATTGAGCTTATTGTCGGTCTCATGGCAGATGCAGTAATAGAAGGCCGCCAGGGAGTTGACGCAAAAGCTAGTGAGACTATAGCTGAAGATTCAGTTGAAGAAGAAACCGAAGTAGCTGACGAACAGCCGGTTGTACCGGAAGCACTTGACGCAGTTATTGAGGATGAAGATAAAACGACAGTAAAAGTTTTAGAAGAACAAAAGGGTTGGAAGGAGAAAAATTAGTATGGCTGAAATTACAGCAGCACTTGTATCTGAACTTCGTGCACGTACATCTGTCGGTATGATGGATTGTAAAAAAGCTCTCGTAGAATGTATGGGAGATATCGAAAAGGCAGTAGATTTGCTTCGCGAAAAAGGACTTGCCAAGGCAGCAAAAAAAGCTGGTCGCAGTGCATCACAGGGAGCAGTCTTTAGCTATATTCACAATACCAATAAGCTTGGTGTTCTTCTTGAGCTCAATTGTGAAACAGACTTTGTCGCACGCACCGATGAATTTAAAAAACTCGGCAACGAGATAGCATTGCATATAGCTGCATCAAATCCTACATATATTAAGCCGGAAGATGTGCCTGCAGATGTTTTGGAGCGTGAGAGAGAAGTGATTAAGGCTCAGGCTCTTGAAGAGGGGAAACCTGAAAAGATGCTTGAAAAGATTGCCGAAGGCCGCATTAACAAATTTTACGAAGAGAACTGTCTATTAGAACAGCAGTACGTTCGTAATCCAGATTTGAAGATTAAAGATCTTCTCATAGAAAACATATCAAAAATTGGCGAGAATATGCAAGTCGGACGTTTCGCCCGCTTCTCGATAGAAGCTTAGTTAAATATTTAAAGCGAGGGAATTTTCCCTCGCTTTTTTTCTAACCAAAATCATAATAGAGAGGGATCTGTTAAATGGAATTCAAGTATAAGAGAGTGCTGCTAAAGCTTTCCGGAGAAATACTCGCGGGCGATGCTAATTTCGGTCTAGATTATGACGCTATCAATGGGATTTGCGAGCAGATTGTTGAAGTGGCAAAAGAGGGCGTAGGCATAGCCATGGTGGTTGGCGGCGGCAACATAATACGAGGCTCACAGGCGACAGGGATTGAACGTGCTCAAGCGGACTATATGGGTATGCTTGGAACAGTAATAAACGCTCTTGCACTTCAAGATACACTAGAAAGAATGGGACAGCCGACAAGGGTTCAATCTGCAATTGAGATGAGACAGGTTGCGGAAACAGTGATAAGAAGGCGTGCCATTCGACATTTGGAGAAGGGACGAATAGTAATATTTGCTGCAGGAACTGGTTCTCCCTATTTTTCAACAGATACAACGGCGGCACTCAGAGCTTCAGAAGTAGGAGCCGACTGTGTCTTGAAAGCAACTAAAGTTAATGGTATATATAATAAGGACCCCGAGTCTTATCCTGACGCAAAGTGTTATGCAAAGATCTCTTATATAGATGCAATAACGAAACAGCTTAAAATAATGGACGCAGCGGCATTTTCCCTGTGTCAGGACAATAAAATTCCCATTATCGTCTTTGATGTATTAAAAAAAGGCAATCTGCGCAAACTACTGCTTGAAGGGGAATGTGTGGGTTCAATAGTTACAGACGAGTCTTTATAAGAACTAAAATAAATAGGGAGTGATATTAATGCCTCAGAATTTGTTTGGCGAGATTAAAACACGAAACGAGAAAACACTGGAGCATTTGAAAGGTGTCCTGCAAGGGATTCGTACCGGGAGGGCACATACAGGATTGGTGGAAGACATAAAGGTTGATTATTTTGGTACTCCTACTCCTATCAAGAATATGGGGTCGGTGAGTGTGCCTGAAGCCAGACAAATCCTTATAACACCCTGGGATAAAACTGCGATAAGCATTATAGAAAAAGCAATTCATATGTCTTCACTCGGTATTAATCCTCAGAATGACGGAGAATCAATTCGTCTAAATCTCCCAGAGTTAACTCAGGAGCGCAGAGTTGATTTGGCAAAGATAGTGAACAAAGAAGCAGAAGAAGCTCGTATTTCAATACGTAACACCCGTCGAGATGTTATTGAGAGCTTAAAGAAGATGGAAAAAGCAGGAGATATAACGGAAGACGATTTGAAAAAGTATCAAAAAGATGTACAAGATCATACCGATTCTTATATTGAGAAAATAGACGGGATGGCATCGAATAAAGAAAAAGAAATAATGGATATTTAATTAAATAGCTGATATTTTAATGACACAAAGGAGACGGTGTATCCGTCTCCTTTGTGCTATTATGAGCCTTAAGAGCATAAACATGCTGTTTTAAAGGGGAGTTTTAAAGACTTGAGAGAGCTTGATTTTTTAAGGCTGATTGAATCAATAGGCGGCAAAGTATATGTGGTCGGAGGATGGGTGCGGGATAAGATTATGAACTGTGAGCCCTGCGACAAAGATTATGCTGTCGTCGGAGTTGAGGAGTCCTCTTTTGTAGAGAAGTTTCCTGAAGCAAAAAAAATAGGCAACTCTTTTCCCGTCTTTACTTTGGATATAGAAGGAGAACAGCGTGAAGTCGCCTTTGCTCGTACTGAAGTTAAAACGAGTTCAGGCTATACTGGATTTTCTGTGTTATTTAGCCCGGATGTGACTATTGAAGAGGATCTTTATAGGCGAGACACTACGATGAATAGTATGGCATGGGATCTCCGAACATCTTCTCTTATTGATCCATACTTCGGCAGCCGCGACATAAAGAATAAAATAATCCGTGCCACTTCTGAACATTTCATGGATGATCCGGTAAGGGCGTTACGGGCGGCTAGGCAGTCTGCACAGTTTGGGTTTGAAATCGAAGCAAGAACTCTTGAAATGATGTCCTTTTGTGCAAGAGAGCTTTCAGAGGAACCAAAAGAAAGAATAATAAAAGAGATGGCCATCGCATTAGCTACGAATAAGCCTTCTCTTTATTTTAGGATTTTAGAAAAAAGCAACCTTTTAAACGTCGTTTTTCCTTATCTGTCAAAATTAGCAGAGCAAAGAAGGGCTAGAAAGGATAATTTCGAGAAATACAATTTTGAAAGTGCAATGTTGATTTTGGATGAAACGGCAAGGCAGAATTCGAGAGTTGAGGTGCGTTTTGCAGCACTCATAGCAGCTATTTCAAATGTTGTGGCAGAAAGAGAAGCCTCATTACAGAACTATGATTTTGGAATAGAAGGGCTGCAGTTATTGAACGAAATAAACAATACAATGACTTTGCCAAAACTTTGGTATAAATGTGCCGATTTCACAATAAAAGGACTGAATAGGGTTTACAGGATAACAGAAGCGGATGAAATAGTGGATTTCTTGATACGTCTGTCAAAAAATCCGATAGGACATGATGGGTTTTTAGCAGTTATGAGAGCATTAAATCCAAAGGAAAATATCGACTTCGTGACAAATTATGAAAAATATATGAAAGCGATCTCATCAGCCCGAAATTATAAAATCCCAGAAGGGTTAAAAGGAGCAGAAATTGGTGAATGGGTACGCCAAAGAGAAGTTGAAGCTTACAAAGAGCTAGTTTAAAAAGAGTTTGTTTTTCAGGTAGGGATATCGCAATTTAAGTCTATTATTTTATTAATTTGGGCGGGAAAATACCCCATCGAACCCCTCGATTTATTTGACTAAGCTTTATATTTATGATATAACTTTTCAAATCTATTAGAATACAGTTGTTTATAAATAGTATCGAGAGCTCGATATTTTTTTTAACAAAAAATTAGAGTTTTCTAAATATTAAAAAACATTAATTTACTAAAATTTAATATTACTAAAATAAATGAACTATATTTTATAGAAGAACGACCGTAGTATTAGATGCATGGGTCGTTTATTTTATTAGGAAAAGGAGTGTTCTCATATGACTTTTAAAGCCATAAAGGAGCCGGGGCCGAACTACTTTAAGGAGCAGTTCCCCTTTGACGAGATACCGAAAATAAAATTTATTAACGCACAGCATGCACTTGATATTCCGGATGATATCTGGATTACTGATACTACATTTAGAGACGGTCAACAGTCATTGCGACCAATGTCAGTGGAAGAGATTACCACCCTTTTTGACTATATGCACAAGCTGGACAATGATTCAGGAATAATAAGGCAAACAGAATTTTTTCTTTACACCGACAAAGATAGAGCGGCTCTCAAAGAGTGTATGGATAGGGGATACAGATATCCGGAGATTACATCTTGGATAAGAGCCAATAAAGCTGATCTTGAGTTGGTAAAAGAACTGGGCATAAAAGAGACAGGCATGCTTATGTCTATTTCAGACTATCATATATTCCATAAACTTGGCATGAGTAGACAGGAAGCTATGAATCATTATCTGGATTTAGCAGAAGAAACCTTAAAAAATGGTATAATACCCAGATGCCATCTTGAGGATGTTACAAGAGCGGATTTTCCTGGCTTTGTAGTGCCCTTGGCCTCTAACCTTATGGAACTTTCAGAAAAGTATGGAATGCAAGTAAAGATAAGAGCGTGTGACACGCTGGGCATCGGTGTGCCATTTTCATATGCAGCACTGCCGAGATCTGTACCTGCTATTGTGAAGTGTCTGAGAGAAGAGTGCGGAGTTCCGGCTGAGTCGATAGAGTGGCATGGTCATAATGACTTCAATAAAGGAGTAGTAAATGCCACTGCTTGTTGGTTGTATGGAGGTTCTTCAGCAAACTCAACTCTAATGGGGATAGGAGAAAGAACGGGGAACTCTCCGTTGGAATCAATGATATTTGAGTATGCTCAGATAAGAGGAAATACGAAAAAAATGAACCTTAAAATAATTTCTGAGGTAGCTAAGTACTTTGAAAATGAGATCGGACTTACAATTCCTCCGAAAGCTCCATTTATAGGAAGCGAGTTTAATTTAACCAAAGCTGGTATACATGCCGACGGATTGTTAAAGCACAAAGAGATATACAACAGCTTTGATACAGAGAAAATATTGGATAAAATACCTTTGGTGTCAATTAACTCCTATTCTGGCTTGGCGGGAATAGCAACTTGGATAAATAGTTATTACAAATTGCCTGAGGAGAGTAAACTAGGTAAGGCGGACAGCAAAATAGTTCCCCTAAAAGCTTGGATTGACAAAGAATATGAAGGTGGCAGGACTACCTGTATAAAAAATAGGGAGTTAAGAGCACTGGTTGAAAAACATTTGCCACATATTCTACTTTCAAGTGCTCGTGAGCACAAAAAAACTAAATGTAGTTAGATAAAAGTTGGGGGCAGAAGTATGAAGTTGACAGTAGCTGAGAAAGCAATAAAAAATCATATCGTGTCAGGTGATATGACAGAGAAAAGTGAAATTGCGTTAAGAATCGATCAGACTTTGACGCAAGATTCGACCGGGACTATGGCATATTTACAGTTGGAAGCTATGGGAGTCGATAGAGTAAAAACAAAAAAGTCTCTTGCATATATTGATCATGGCATGCTTCAAGCAGGTCCGGAAAATGCTGATGATCACCTATTTATTCAAACAGTGGCAAAAAAACATGGAGTTTATTTTTCTAAACCGGGAAATGGCATATGTCATCAAGTTCATCTGGAGAGATTTGCCGTTCCGGGGGAGACGTTGCTCGGTTCGGACAGCCACACTCCTACTGCCGGAGGTATAGGAATGTTGGCAATAGGAGCCGGTGGGTTGGATGTCGCCATTGCCATGGCAGGCGGAGAATATTATATTAATATGCCCAAAATTGTCGGAGTTGAGCTGAAGGGCGAATTGAATCCGGCAGTATCAGCTAAAGATATAATTCTTGAAGTTTTGAGAAGATGCGGTGTAAAAGGCGGCTTAGGCAGAATTTTCGAATATTGGGGAGAGGGAGTAAAAACTTTGTCCGTACCCGAGAGAGCCACTATTACAAATATGGGTGCGGAATTGGGTGCGACCACTTCAATTTTCCCGTCTGATGAAAGAACTCATGAATTTTTAAAGTTACAGGGGCGTGAAAAGGATTATAAAGAGATTTTAGCCGATGAGGGAGCTCATTATTCGGAAAGCATTGTAATAGATTTAAACGCACTTGTGCCGTTGGCTGCCTGTCCTCACAGTCCGGGCAGCGTAGTTCCCGTTACTGAATTAGAAAATAAAAAAATTAATCAGGTGGCAATCGGCAGCTGTACTAACTCTTCATATGTTGATTTAATGAAAGTAGCAAAAATTTTAAAAGGGAAAACAGTGGCAGAGCATGTGTCTCTGGTAATATCTCCCGGTTCTAAACAGGTTTTAAACATGTTGGCCGAGAATGGTTCACTTGCGGATCTCATAGATGCCGGAGCGAGGATTTTGGAATCAGGTTGCGGCCCTTGTATAGGGATGGGACAGGCACCAAACACTGATGCCGTGAGTCTCAGAACATTTAACAGGAACTTTAAGGGAAGATCAGGTACTGTATCTGCAAATGTCTATCTTGTCAGTCCG
This sequence comes from Synergistaceae bacterium, assembly GCA_012728235.1. Taxonomy (NCBI): domain Bacteria; kingdom Thermotogati; phylum Synergistota; class Synergistia; order Synergistales; family Synergistaceae; species Synergistaceae bacterium. The sequence continues at coordinate 3,216 of JAAYFL010000022.1, read as the reverse complement.
GAAGTTGCTGCTGTTTCGGCATTGGCCGGATATGTTGTAGATCCACGCAATCATGTCCCTGATTTAAACATTCCTATGCCTGATAAATTCTTGGTAAATGATAATTTAGTTATCGAACCGGCAAGTACAACGGAAGAAGTGGAAGTCATAAAAGGTCCCAATATAAAGGAATTCCCACTGGGGAAAGAGCTTGAAGATGACATCAATGGCAAGGTTCTGATAAAAGTTGAAGATGACATAACAACAGATCATATTATGCCCTCAACAGCAAAACTCCTGCCTTTCAGATCAAACATTCCCTATCTTTCGGATTACTGTTTGACTCCCTGTGATGCGAACTTTCCAAAGAGAGCCAAAGAGCATGGCGGAGGCTTCGTGGTTGCCGGAGAAAATTATGGACAGGGCTCCAGCAGAGAGCACGCTGCGCTTGTGCCTCTTTATTTGGGAATTAGAGCCGTTCTTGCAAAGTCCTTTGCGAGAATTCACAGACAGAATTTGATTAACAATGGAATTATTCCTCTCCTGTTTGACGATAAAGAAGACTATACAAAAATAGATCTCCTTGATGATTTGGAGATAGCTAACATAGACGAACAGATAAATAATGACCATATAATTGTAAGGAATGTCACAAAAAACGTTGAATACAAGTTCAACATTGACATAACCGAAAGACAGAGAGATATGCTGAAAATGGGCGGACTTCTAAATTTCATAAAAAAACAAAACAGAGATAAATCAGCACAGGGAGTGAAGTAAATGTCTCATGATATCGTACTGATTCACGGGGATGGGATTGGGGAAGAGGTAATATCATCCGCGGCAAAGATTATTGAGGCAGCAGGCGTTAATGTTAACTGGGACATATCAGAGATGGGAGAAGGAGCTATCGCAACTTGTGGGTCACCTCTCTCCGGTGAATTAATAGCTAAGATCAAAGAGAAGAAAATAGCGTTAAAGGGTCCCACTACGACACATGTCGGGAAGGGGTTCAGGAGTGTAAACGTTGCTCTCAGAAAAGAGCTGGATCTGTATGCAAACGTGCGCCCGATCAAGTCTTTTTCAGGAGTGAAAGCCCTTTATGATGATATAGATTTGGTTATAGTGCGAGAGAATACAGAGGGTCTTTATTCCGGTGTCGAACATATGGTGGGTGAAGATGCTGCTGAAGCAATAAAAATAATAACCAGAAAAGCTAGTGAAAGAATATGCAGACACGCATTTGAGCTTGCGAGAATTCAGAATAGAGAGAAGGTCACTTTAGTTCATAAAGCTAATATTATGAAGTTAAGCGACGGACTTTTTCTAGATTGTGGTCGAAAGATAGCAAAAGAATATAGCGACATAAAATTTGAAGATGTAATAATTGATGCCATGTGTATGAAGTTGGTTCAAACTCCTCAGGAATATGACGTTATAGTTGCTCCGAATCTTTACGGAGATATACTTTCAGATTTGACGGCTGGTCTTATTGGAGGATTGGGTTTTGCACCGGGGGCAAATATAGGAAAAGAGATTGCCGTTTTTGAACCGGTTCACGGTACTGCACCAGATATCAAGGGTAAAAATATGGCTAATCCGACTTCCGCTATTCTGTCGGGGATCATGATGTTAAGGCATATCAAAGAAAATGAAAGCGCTGACAGAATTGAAAGAGCACTAAAAAGAACTTTGGAGATTAAAGAGTGCAAGACTTGCGATTTGGGCGGGAAGCTCACCACGGACGAATATACGGATTTAATAATAAAAAACTTGGACTAATAGAAAACAATTTAAAAAATTAACACTATATAACAAAAGCCCCACATTCGTGTTGAATGCGGGGCTTTTTATTTTTAGGGTTATTAAAGTTCTTCTAAGAACTCTTTAAGTCGCGACATTCCCTCTTTTATATTTTCCATTGAAGTCGCATAGGAAATTCTAATGAATCCGGGTGCGTAGAATGCGGTTCCCGGTACGACAGCGACAAATTCCTTTTCCAATAATTTATCGCAGAATTCAAGGTCGTCCGATATGGGGCAGTCGCGTACGTCTACAAAAACATAGAACGCTCCCTCCGGATCTTTAACTTTTACATGTGGCATTGAACGAATGAGGCTAAGTATTACTTGTCTTCTCTCCGTGAAAGCCTCAAGCATGTTTTTAATATCTTCTTCGCCGCCTTTGATTGCTCCGTAAGCTGCCCACTGTGCGATTGATGAGGCATTGGAAGTTAAGTGGTCCTGTAAAGTGCCCATTTTTGATATAACCGCCTTGGGGCCTAAGGCATAACCTATTCTCCAGCCTGTCATGGCATAAGCTTTGCTGGTTCCGTTGATGATTATTACTTTGTCCCTAAGATCGGGAGCTACGGTTAAAATATTCACATGTTTTGCAGGTTCATATGTAAGACGTTCATATATTTCGTCAAAAATAATCCAAAGGTCATTTTCTCTGACAAAGTCAGCAATCATTTTCATGGTTTTTTCGTCATAAACTGCTCCGGATGGATTTGAAGGAGAGTTTAAAATTATACCTACTGTTTTTGGAGAAAGAGCGTTTTGTAGGGCTTCTTTAGTCGGGATCAGATCGGTTGTAATGGTGTCTACCAAAACTTCTTTTCCACCTGTCAAATGAAGCTGCTCAACGTAGCTTACCCAGGAGGGGGCAAAGAGCAATACTTCGTCATCCGGATCTACAAGTGTCTGTATGGCTTCGTAAAGAATGGGTTTTGCTCCCGATGAAACAATGACTTCAGAGACTTCATAGTCTAGGTTAAAGCGTTTTTTATAGTAATTGCAAATTTCCTTGCGAAGTTCTGTTATTCCTGAACTTAGAGTGTAGTGTGTTTCACCTCTGTTTATAGCGTCTATGGCAGCATTTAAAGCGCTTTTTGGGGAGTCGAAATCGGGTTCTCCCAAACTGAATGAAATTACCGGTTTGCCTTCACTTTTGAGTGCACTTGCTTTCGCAGCGACACCCATTGTGGCAGAAGGAAGTATGGAAAGTATTCTTTTTGATAGCTTCATTTTTTCTCCTCCATCTATTTTATTTAAGAATTATAACAAACAATTATATGCTTGAAGTGATAATAGTCAACATGCATAAGATTTTTCAAATTAACTTTCCACACAAATCAGTTCTTCGGCCTATCGTTTTTTATTGGAAAATGTTAAACTAATATTAGTTAAGATACTACTATACCCAAGTGGGCGGAATGGAGGAGTTGCTATGGAT
>JAAYFL010000021.1 GCA_012728235.1 Synergistaceae bacterium | reverse complement strand
GTGTGCTCCCATTAGGATCTTTCCTCAAATTCAGTGTACCACCGACGCCATGTTTTTTTGTATCTACAACAGCTCTGATTGAATAACTCATGTTGTCCTCCGAATCAATTAATATGACAATAATCTGCGCTGGCCAGCTCCTGACTAAAGTCAATGGTATTCTTTCACAGTGGAACAACTCAGGGAACTGAAGAATGACGAATTATTCCGCGTTATGTGCGAAGCATAGGTTTTTGCAATACTCACATTATTATTCTGACGCAATTGTTGGCTCAAAGAATACAATTGATATTGGGCATAGCATTTGCCTATTCAAGGAGGACATCGACATCTCAATGTGACTCTGCAATTCTTTTGGATTGTTTCATCGAGAAATTGTCGCTTTTATACCTTTGGTACGTCAGTAATAATAAGGGGAGGGATTTGCTACTTTGGAAATGGTTTAGAAAATTTGTTCTCTTGAAACTAGGTTTATAACAGAATGATTTGGACAAGATTCACGACTCGCTTTGAAACAAGGAGGGAATATGCTTAAACGGATCATGACCACGATCGCACTGGTGGTAATTTTTGGCACACTTATTGTGCCTACAACCGCAGAGGGCTTGAGTTTGATGGACTTCTATGACGCCTATCACCAAGGCTTGCCTTTTCGAGCATGGCCTATAGAGATACAATACAAATTCGCAATAGAACTGCCGACTTTCATCGAAAAGAACAACAAAGATGGCAATCTGTTTATTCCGCAAAGCATCAAGGAGATTATGGAGAATAGATACGGGCTGCCACACAGTAATGATTTGTCGCAAAAAGATGCGCAGGCTAAGGCAATTGAGTATCTTAGTACAAAGAGCGATATGAGTACTGAGCAACTCAAAGATCTTACTTGGACCTATTCCTTTGTTATCAATGAGGAAACTAATCCTAAGTGGATCATTACCGTTTATGATGGCGTTTACATTGAGAAGAACAGACTGTATCGATTAGCCATTCCCGCACGAGAAGGCGAAATCGCCCTCCTTTTCGATCACAGCAATGCAGAACTTTCGCCTGATAAGATGCTGGAAGAATTCAGCCGGTCTCTTCCGCAAAACAGGGAGAACTGGACATATATGGATAAGGCTAGCTATGGAGATAAGGTGCGCGAGTTAATGGACATTGTCCCAGGCTTCAACACTGACCAGGCATATATGATTTATGGTTTACCGCGAACGGGGGAGCTCTCTTATGACGATGCCCTTGCTTTTGCTTTTGATGCCTTGAACAAAAACTATTCAGGCGAAAAGGGCTGGGATGAAAAACGCTTCCCTCTCCGAACCGCAGAATTTGTTCGAGTGTCTCACAGCAAGGATGAGAAAGAAACGCCCTACTGGGGGTTTGTGTTTGGCGAAGAGGACTTCTATCAAATATTCGTTTACGCAGGCCCCAGCGGACCAAAGGTGTTAGTTGTTTATGAATCAAACAATTCAAACGGATGATGTGACTCAATTTTATGGTTAGGCAATCTGGTGTTCATTCATGTGGAGTTCTCTCTTACATTCTCTAGCGGTCACGAATGAAAACTGCCATTGTTGCGTGTTTTCTGCATGTTTCTTCACTTCTTGAGACGGTAATTATTCATTAGTCTTTAGGTGGCATAAAACCGGCCGGAGAAAATGCCACATTAAAGATTGGAGGATTTCACGATGGGTTATCGAGCTTACGTTACTGGAGGTTCTCTGAACTTCCGAACTGAACCGAGCACTAGTGCTCCAAGGATTACGTCGATTCCAGACGGTACTCCTTTGTCAGTCAACACCTTGCAAACGCCTTATCTTTGGCGTCGCACCTACTACAAACATCGACTTGGTTATGTTATGGCAGAGTTTTTGAACATCACGACTACATATGACAACCTAGTTGATGCGTGCATCTATTTTGGAGAGCGTGATCTGCAGGAAGGCAGCAACGGCGACTTTGTCACTAAGCTGCAGAACTTCCTGAACCTCTATAACCACGCTGGTATCTCCCAGGACGGTGCGTTTGGGCCTGCTACTAAGACCGCTGGCAAGAACTACCAGAGCAGCCGAGGCGTGTCCTCGGACGGTGTTGTGGGG
>JAAYFL010000020.1 GCA_012728235.1 Synergistaceae bacterium | reverse complement strand
TCCACCCAAACAGGGGCCACAAGAAGGGGTTGAAATAGTAGCATCTGCTTCGATGAATATATCGAAAAGTCCCTCTTTCATGGCGGCTTTGTAGACCTCATAAGACGCAGGTATAATCATCAACCTGGTATTTTTATGAATTTTCTTCCCTTTTAATATTTTTGCTGCCATGCGCAGGTCGTTAAGTCTTCCATTAGTACAGGATCCTATAAAAACTTGATCTACAGGCATTCCAGAAACTTCTGTGACAGCTTTTACATTATCCGGCAAGTGGGGCATGGCAACCTGTGGTTCCATGTTTGTAATATTTATATTGATAGATTTCGCATATTTAGCATCATTATCCGCATAAATGGGCTCAAATTTCCTTGCTGCACGAGCCTTTGCATAGTCTAACAATTTTTTATCTGGATTTATAAGTCCTGCTTTAGCGCCGGCTTCTATAGCCATGTTTGAAATAGTAAATCTATCGTCAAGGTCAAGAGAATAAATTGCATCTCCATGAAATTCCAAGGCCATGTATCTCGCGCCCTCAACTCCTATTTCTCCTATCAAAGCTAAAATAAGGTCCTTCCCGCAAAGCCATTCCGAAACAGTTCCTTCAAAGGAAACCTTTATGGTATCTGGGACTCTGAGCCAAGTTTCTCCCAAAGCCCAGGCTGCGGCAAGGTCTGTTGAACCTACTCCTGTTGCGAGAGCCCCCATGGCTCCATGTGTGCAAGTATGACTATCCGCTCCCAGTACTATTTCTCCTGGGAGCACTAAGCCGTTTTCATGCAGAAAAGCGTGTTCTACTCCAACTCTGCCAACATCCCAAAAAAGCATTTCCTGCTCCTTTGCGAAGGTCCTACACTCTTTAATTTGTTCTGCCGAAGCTATGTCTTTTGCTGGCGAAAAATGGTCCGGCAAAATAGCACATCTTGTTGTGTCAAAAACTTTGAGAGCACCCATTTTTTTAAATTCTTTTATTGCTGGTGGTCCCGTGATATCATTCGCGAAAGCAAAATCTACATTTACTTGGCAAATAGACCCCGGTTCAACTTTATCCTTTGTGTGTTTTGCAATAATCGCTTCAGCGAGAGTCTTAGGCATCTAATTTTATCTCCCTTGCAGCGGCTGTGGCATACAGTCTGTTTAGCGCATCGACGTAAGCTCTTATTGAGGACTCTATTACGTCGGTACTAGTTCCTCTTCCTTGTGATTGGACTCCACCGTGATGGAGGACGACTCTGGTTTCGCCCAGAGCATCAGAATGTTCGCTAGTTGCACCGATCCTAAATCCTTTAAGTTGGGGAGAGAAGCCTAATATTTTCTTAATTGCATTATAGGCAGCATCAACAGGGCCGTTCCCGACAGAAGCTTCAGTGTGTTCAATATCTCCGGATGTTAAAGTAACGCTTGCTGTCGGCTTACTCCCAGTTCCCACATAAACGGCATAATCTTTAAGAACATATGTCTTTTCAGGTATAAAAGATAAAACCCTATCAAGAATTAGGGCTTCTATGTCCCCATCGCTAACGTCTTTTTTCTTATCGCAAAGCTCTTTAAAGTAAGCAAACCCTGTTTCTAATTCTTCATTCGATAATTGGTATCCTATACTTTCTACTTTATCTTTAAAAGCATGTCTACCGGAATGTTTTCCCAAAACCAAATCGGATGAAGGTGCACCGACAGATTCAGGCGTCATAATTTCGTATGTTGCTTTATTGCATAACATCCCATGCTGATGTATTCCTGCTTCGTGAGCGAATGCGTTTACGCCGACTATAGCTTTGTTGGGCTGGACCATAACACCGGTTAAATGCGATACCAGTTTGCTTGTGCTGTAGAGTTTAGTGGTGTCAATCAAAGTTTTTACCGGATATTGGTCGGTTCTTGTTTCCATAGCCATGACAATTTCTTCCATGGAAGCGTTCCCGGCGCGTTCTCCAAGCCCGTTAATAGTGCACTCAACCTGTCTTGCACCTGCTCTTACTGCAGCAAGAGAGTTTGCAACTCCCAAGCCCAAATCGTTATGGCAGTGTACAGACCATATAACGTCTTTGTCCGAGTTTACTTCTGTGATAACTCTTTTTACAAAAGTATAAAACTCGTCAGGCTGAGCATATCCGACAGTATCAGGAATATTTAATGTCGTAGCGCCGCAAGCAATCGCTGTTTTGTACACTTCAACTAAGAAATTAATATCAGATCTGCTTGCATCTTCAGCAGAGAACTCCACATCTTTTACGAAGGAGCGAGCAAGCGTTACCCCGTTACGGACTTCTGAAAGCACACCCTCCTTATCCAACTTGAGTTTATACTCCATGTGAATAGGACTGGTAGCAATAAAGGTATGTATTCGAGGATGTTTCGCATTTTTTAGTGCTTCGGCGGCAGCCTTGATATCTTCAGCCCTCGTTCTAGCAAGTCCTGCAATAATTGGACCTCTTATATCACGGGCTATTGCCTGTACAGATTCAAAATCACCTGGTGATGATGCAGGGAAGCCAGCTTCAATGACATCAACTCTAAGTCGTGCAAGCTGTCGGGCGATTTGTAGTTTCTCTCCCTTATTCAGATTGATTCTTGCAGCTTGTTCTCCGTCTCGAAGCGTTGTGTCAAAAATACGTACGTGATTAATCATGGCTTTTTTCTCTCCTTTAAAAAGGTGGTCTATCGGCTGTTTATTCCGCGATATATAAACGTGCTATGAACGATTAAAAATTCTTCGTTCGGTTAAAATCAGTGCCTGCCGCCCCTACAATTGTTTTTAAAACTTTGGAGCCTCTTTTTGTTCCATCCAAGGCATCATTTTGCGAAGTTCTTTTCCAACTGCTTCACAGTCAGCTTCTTGTACTGCTTTTGCCCATTTTTTCATGCGTGGACGTCCTGTTTGATTTTCAAGGATCCAATCACGTGCAAAAGTTCCGTCCTGAATCTCGGTAAGAAGCTCCTTCATTACCTTTCTTGACTCAGCTCCTATTACTCTCGGTCCTGCCGTCATATCTCCGTATTTTGCGGTATCGCTTACCGAGTAGCGCATCCAACTAAGACCGCCCTCAAAAATCATATCGACTATCAGTTTGAGTTCATTGATACATTCAAAATAAGCCATTTCAGGCTGATATCCCGCTTCAACAAGAGTTTGATATCCTGCCTGCATAAGTTCACTTACTCCGCCACAGAGAACGGCTTGTTCTCCAAAAAGATCTGTTTCAGTTTCTTCCTGGAAAGTTGTTTCAAGAATGCCGGCTCTACCCCCGCCAATACCAGAAGCATACGCTAACGCAAAGTCCTTAGCTTTGCCTGTGGCATCCTGATAAACAGCAATCAGACAAGGGACTCCTTTCCCTTCTTTATACATGTGTCTAACCATATGGCCAGGCCCTTTGGGAGCAACCATAAAAACATCGTGGTTAGGCTCGGGGACGATTTGGCCAAAGTGCACTGCAAATCCGTGAGCGAAGGCGAGCTTTGCGTCTTCTTTAAGGTTGGGAAGAACTTCATTTTTGTATACTGAAGCCTGGATATGATCTGGAATTAAAAACATCATGACGTCTGATTTTTTTGCTGCTTCTGATACAGTACAGACTTCAAAGCCATCCTTTTCTGCAACAGCCTTAGACTTACTTCCTTCATGAAGAGCGACTAGAACGTTTGCTCCGCTATCCCGAAGGTTCTGAGCATGTGCATGCCCTTGGCTTCCGTAACCTATAATTGTTATTGTTTTCCCCTTCAGAAGATTGAGATTTGTGTCACAGTCGTAATATACTTTTGCCATTGAAAACACTCCTTCTGTCCCTTTGGACGTTTAAATATGTAATTTTATTTAAATTGAAACATTTAAATATAAACTTTAATTCTAGCTACGATAACTGTTTATTCTCCGAAAACTTTGTATCAACAAATTCTCCGAAAGAAAAACCACTTCTAGAAAGAGCAACTTGACCGGATCCTGCTGATTCAATTATTCCATAAGGTCTAAATGCCTCCATACATGCATCCATCTTTCCCTTATCTCCGGTTATTTCAAGAGTTATTGCTTCTGCCCCTAAATCTACTACTCGGCATCGAAAAACTTCGGCAGTTTGTAGAATATCAGGGCGCTTATTAAGAGGAGCTCTCACTTTAACAAGAGAAAGCCAGCGTTCGACAAATGGGCCTTCTTTGTTGAGGTTTATGACGTCAATGACTTCAATGAGCTTAAGGAGTTGATTCCTTATCTGTTCATATACGCCCTCCTCTCCATCTATAACCACAGTAAATCTGGAAACGCCGGGGATGTCGGTTCGTCCTACACTTAGGCTCTCAATGTTGTACCCTCTTCGGTAAATCAATCCTGCTATCCTCATTAATACTCCGGGATTGTCTTCAGATAAAATGGTGAAGGTGTTTTTCATGTAATTTCCTCCTAATATTTGAGTATAAAAATGCATATAAAAAAAACCGGAGCCCTGATGGGCCCCGGTCCGAAAATAACACGACAGCTAAGCGTCGGTCAATTCGGGGGACCCATCGCTAATAAGGAGTACTATTACGTTTGAAAGTATATCGTTATGCAAAGTTCTCATAAATGGGTCTCCTTTCTTGGCCGAAGCCACTTACTAATGCTTACTTAATTTACAATATGTGGAATATACAGCACATGTTTTGATTTGTCAATGAGTTGTACTAAATTTTTATGTATTTAAATATGTGTAAGAGTAACAAATACCACAATCTTACTTCATATCTTGTAAAACAGCTCTTACTCTGTCTGCTTGTTTTTGGGGTAGCCACTCGTCCAATAGGTAATCGTTGGTTTTTAGGAACCAAACGGCAGTGTCTTTGTGGGTTGCTTTATTATCGTCAAGATACGCTAAAGCTTGGCTTATAAGCTTGCTACTAGTTCGATATTTTCCAAGAAATTCCAAGAGATCAGGTGCTTTTTTTGCAAAATATCTTCCACTGACAATTTTTAATTCTTGGAACGGGAAAGCGCAAGCTCCTTTTTTATAAAGGTCTTTGTCATATGGTTCATCTTCTAACAAGATAAGGTCAAGCTTTCCCGTTACCCAAGTTGGTTCAAAACAATAACCAACCCAAGCCTCACCTAAGTTGTATGCTGATACCAGAGAGCCAAAAAGAGCAGCCTCGCTCCCTGAACGTCTATAATTATAGAATTTATCCAAACCATAAAGCTTATGTTTTTTATAAAGGATCTCATCAGATCTCCAGCCCGGCAGAGTCCCGTGCACGATGCCTTTCTTTTTATCTTCCTTGTCGGGAAATAGTTTACTGTACTTAAGCAAGTCTTTTACAGTTTTGAGATCGGGAGCCATGGGTTTTATTCCTCTTTTAGGGTCTCCCTCAACGACATACCTTGGAACATAGTATCCCTGTTTTGTTTCGTCAGTAATAACTCCGACGTTTACTATATCGCCATTTTCAACATCTTTAGGATAGGAGAGAATATTTTCTGTCCAACTTTCAAGATCTAAGTCTACATCCCCGGCTATGATAGCTTGCCAATTCATGTGCGAAGCAGCTGTAGATGTTTTTAAAATATAATCGTCGTGAATGCTTTCGATTACTATCTTTGCTATTTCGTTGTGAAGTTTCTGACTGTCCCAGCCGTTATCAGCAACGATTATTTCGGTTTTCGCAAAAGCAGAATTTGGCATCGCAAAGAGAGAAGCACCCACAATAAGAAGTAAAAAAACTTTAAATAAATTTTTATTCATTTATACGCCTCCACCCCTATAATAGTAACAACCTATTCATTATTATAAGTTGTTGTTTTTGTTAAATAAAGTCAGTTTATCTTAATTGATAATATTCGTCAATAAGTCGCATTATTTTGATAACATAGATATGAAGGTTAATTGCTGATAGCGGGAGGAGAAAAGTATGAATTTTCTTAAGTATGGTTCTGCTGAGACATCATATCTTTCTAAAAAAGACATAAAACTTGGACAACTTATATCAAAAATAGGATATATAAAAAGAGAGGTTTATGACGATCTATTTGATTCACTCATCGGTTATATCGCAACACAACAAATATCAAACAAAGCAGCAGTTACAGTCAGAGCTAGAATTTATGATAAATTTAAGATAATTACTGCGAAAAAGCTTGATAATGCCACAGATGAGGAAATACAGTCAGTTGGTATTTCAATGAAGAAGGTTCAATATATGAGAAATTTATCACGCGCAGTATTATCTGGAGAGCTTGAAATGGAAACGCTCAAAGATTTCTCAGATGATGAGGTGAAGTCTAAGCTGACTTCAATAAAGGGAATAGGCAATTGGACCGCCGAGATGTTTCTAATATTTTCTCTAAAAAGAATGGATGTCGTTAGCTATAAAGATCTGGCTATAAGAAGGGGAATGATGTCTCTTTACGGGTTAGAAAGACTTGAAAAGAAAACATTTGAAAGATATAGAGAGAATTATTCTCCATATGGCACTGTAGCTTCTCTTTACCTTTGGAGTTTATCGAAGGAGATTTAAATAAAAGGGACAAGAGCGTGCCCTACGAGTACACTCTTGTCCCTCAAGTTTTATGAAAGCGAAGAGAGAACAGATGCTCTGCTTACTATCCCTTTCAACTTTCCTCTGTCTCCTACAACAGCGATTGGAAATTTCGCCTCTACGGCTTTCGGGATTATATCTTTTAAATATATTTCTTCTCCTGTTACCGGAATTCCTTTTGTGAGTAAGGAAAAAAGAGGAATTTTTTCTTTTCTGGCTCTTATCGCGTTGTCTAAAGTTATAATTCCCATAAACTTCATGTCATCTGCAACGGCATAGGCACTGGAGACCTGGTTTTCTCTCATTTCCATAACGGCATTAGCTGCGGAAACGTTTTCTCTGACGATACAAAGAGGGGTAAACATCACATGCTTTACTTTCAAAACAGCACTCATATCAGCACCCTCAATGAAGTTTTTTACGTAATCATTTGCCGGATTTGTAGACATCTCTTCGGGCGTGCCGGATTGTACTATAACGCCATTATGCATTATCGCAACCCTGTCTCCTAATTTGAATGCTTCATTAATATCATGAGTTATGAATATTATTGTTTTTTCTAGTTTTCTCTGTAGAGAAAGGAGTTCGAACTGCATTTCTTTACGAACTAGAGGGTCAAGTGCAGAAAAGGGCTCATCCATTAGCAAGACGTCCGGAGAATTCCCTAGAGCTCTAGCTATTCCAACTCGTTGTTTCATCCCGCCAGATAGACTTGAAATCTGTTGTTCCTCCCAGCCTTCAAGACCTACCATTTTTATAAATTTTTCTGCCTCTAACAAACGTTCTTTCTTGGGGACACCTTTTATTTCAAGTCCATAAGCTACGTTATCGATTACATTTCTATGGGTCAATAAGCCAAAATTTTGAAATACCATTGATATTCTTTTGCGTCTCAGATTAAGGAGATCTTTACCTTTAAGCTTTTCGACATTCTGTCCTTCAAAGAGTATCGTGCCCGAAGTTGGCTTTAGAATTTGGTTGAAACATCTGATTATTGTAGATTTGCCGGATCCAGAAAGTCCGATTATAACGAATATTTCTTTTTTCTTAACTCTAAGGGAAACGTCCCAAAGGGCGACAGTCGCTCCGGTTTTTTTATATACTTCATCTTTTTCGCAACCATTTTTCATCATTTTTGTCGCTTCTGTTCTGTTTTTACCATATATTTTTGTTACATTTTTTGCCTCTATAATATAGTTATTATCCATTATTCTGTCGGTGCCCCTTTCTGTATCATTCCCTGTGTAAGCCGGTCAAGAATAATCGCTAAAAAGACAATTGATATTCCGGGCATTAAGGCTTTTCCCATCTCAATTCTGTTTGTGGCTAACAGAATTTGCATGCCTAAACCTTCTGCCCCAATCAGAGCACAAGTTACGACCATTGACATTGCCATCATTATGGTTTGATTTATTCCTGCCATTATAGATGGCATGGCCTGAGGTATCTGTACCTTAGAGAGCAGCTGTAAAGTTGTAGAGCCAAATGATGAGGCCGCTTCCAGCATTTCTTTATCTACATGTGTAATCCCCAAGTTAGTCATTCTTATCATCGGAACGATAGAATATATAGTGGTTGCGATGAGAGCCGGCGTTTTCCCCGGACTAAATAAAATAACTGCAGGTACTAGATAGACAAAAGCAGGCATGGTCTGCATAAGATCAAGAATCGGTCTGATTACTGTGGATGCTTTTTTGTTCATTGCAACCAATATGCCAAGCGGGAAGCCCAGTAAAATTGAGAGAGTAACAGCGACTACGACCATACTAATAGTTTGCAACATACTATCCCATAGACCGCACATACCAATGAAAAATAACATCGCACCAAAAATTAAGCCGACATATTTTTTCTTGCTGGCTTTCCATCCAAGGTAAATAACAATCAGAATTAGAATAAACCAAGGAATCTTCTCTAGAGAGAAATATACCGAATTGACCGAGTTTAATATAACAGTTCTTATAATTCTAAGTGTTTCTCTATGATTTCTACTAAAAGCTTTAACGGCGATATCTATGGCTTCCCCACTACCTAAAATGAGACTTTCGGGAAATTTAAGAAAATATTCCATTTGTGGACCTCCCAAAATTTAAAAATATTTTACATTTGTACCCTTTGAACAAAACGTAGAATTTCTAGAGTGTTTTTTTAATTTTTTCGGCTTTATCTTTTGGCAGCCACTCGTCTATTAATTCAGGATAGGTTTTAAGAATCCATATGGCAGCTTGTTTATGAGTTGCATTTTTGTCATTTATATATGCCAAGCCTTTTGCTATTACATTGCTGTCGGTTCTGTATTTTTTTAGGAAGTCTATTAACTCAGGTGCCTTTTTTGCAAAATATCGGCTGCCAATGATATGCAGTTCTTGCGGGTTAAACTCTGTTGCTCCTTTTTTAAAGAGTTCTTTATCAAATGGTTCGTCTTCCAATCTGACGATATCAAGTTTGCCACTTATCACAGTCGGCTCAAAGCAGTAGCCGACCCAAGCTTCCCCCAAGTTATAAGCAGCTTCCAACGATGCAAAAAGAGTAGCTTCGCTTCCCAGTCGTACATAGTTGTAGTGTTTATCAAGCCCATAAAGTTTATATTTTTTATATAAAATTATATCTGCTGCCCATCCCGGGGTTCCGCCGTAAAATCTACCCATTTTATTGTCCTCTTCATCAGGAAATAGGTGGGAATATTTTGCGAGATCCTTAACCGTTTTAAGACTAGGAGCAATCGGTTTGATTCCTCTTCCTGGATCTCCTTCTATAACATATCGAGGAACATAAATTCCCTGATTGCTGTTAGGCACACTAATTCCGATTTCGACAACGTCTCCATTTTTAACATCTTCAGCAAATGTCGCCATGTTTTCTGTCCAACACTCTAAATCAAGATCGACATCTCCTGCGATTAGGGCTTGCCAATTCATGGGTGTGGACGCGGTAGAAGTTTTTAGTTTGTAGCCCCCGTAGGCTTTTTCTACTATATGGCTAACTAACGCATTATGTAGTTTTTGGCTATCCCATCCGCTGTCTGCCAGTACCAGTGTAGTTTTTGCGAAAGCTTGTGTAGAAAAGATTGAGAAGAACAATACTGTTCCAAATAGAATATTGCGAAGCTTTTTTGTTCCCGTTCTTAATTCTTTAAAATTCATGATTATTTATATTTTCCTCCAATATTAATATTGCAACACTCTATATACTTACATAAAGTTGTTACTTTTACAAGGAAAATTTATCTTTTATTTTGTTTTAGAGTGAGGGGACTAGAAAAGAGCCTTTAATTGGCTGTTGAGTTCAGTTTTTTTAAAGTTCTTAAAAAATCTTTCACCTTTGTGTTGCTATTTTCATCTCCCACAAAATAAAGGACATCTCCTTGGGCAAGCACAGTTTCTCCTCCGGGTGAAAGTATAAGTGAGTCGTTCTTTTTTATCGCAACGACAGTAGCTGATGTTGATTGCCAAAAACTTAATTGGGATATTTTTTTCCCTAGCGAAGGCAAGCCTTTTTCGAGAGTTATTTCAAAAGGAATGAAAGGGTTTGTTGACCTAAATCGTTCTGTCATATCAACAAGTCTCTCAACTTGAGTTTTAAGTTCGATTGTTTCACGCATCTGACTCTCTAGTTTTTGTAAAATAGTATTTTTAAGATGAAAAAGAGTTTTCGCGTCTCGTCTTCTTGATATGTATAAGAGAGCATTTTCTCTGGATTTAATGGTAACTCCACTGCCTTTTAATGCTTCAACAATTCCTAGCTCAGAAAGAACACAAATTGCCCTCCTTGCTGTTTCAGGAGAAACACGATACTGAGAAGCAAGGGAAGAC